>JBDSFP010000374.1:0-7601 GCA_039919415.1 Aquaticitalea sp.
TCTTTTGTTTTTCCTCACGCTTTTTAGCACGAGCTTTTTCTTTTTCAATTTTACTGTAGGTCTGTTGCGACTTTGCCATTCTTATTTTTAAATGATTAATAGTGTGATGATTATATTCTTAAAACATGTATTAGAAAAAGCAACTGTTAAATTGAAATCACTAAATAATAGTTAATGCAAAAGAATATAATGTTAAGATAGGAATTTTAACTCAAAAATCCAATCCTTTTCAAAGATAGCATATAGATTTCGATTTTCAGAAAAATATTTTATTCCTGCCGTTTATAAGGTCTGATAATCAATCCCAATGGTTTATCATAACTTAAATAATTCGCCATCCAGTCAAAGAACGCACCGATTTTATTACGGAAACCCACCAACGACATAATATGTACAAACATCCATACCAGCCAAGCGAATGTCCCTTGAAACTTCCAAAGTGGGAGATCTACAACCGCCTTGTTACGGCCAATGGTCGCCATGACGCCTTTATTGCTATATTTGAATGGTATTAAGGGTTTGTTATTGATGAGGTTCAGTAAATTTTTATGCAACAGTTTGGCTTGTTGTTGTGCCACAGGAGCCAGCATCGGCAAGCCTTTGGGATTCTCTTCAGAAACACAGGCTGCCACATCTCCAATCGCAAATACATTATTTACATTCTTCACGGCATTGTAAGCATCCACAAGAATACGGCTGCCACCGATTATGGATTCTTGTGGCAAGCCTTCAATTGGAGCTGCTTTCACGCCAGCGGTCCAAATGACTGTTTGGGTCTCGAAAGCCTTTCCATCTGCAATTTTCAAAACGCTGCCATCATAACTTTCAACTTTAGCTTTGAGATAGACTTGCACACCAAGTTTTTGAAGATAGAGCAAGGTTTTTTTCGAAGCTTGTTCGGACATGGCAGACAATAACTTTGGTGCCATTTCGTAGAGGTGGATCTGCATTTTTGAGAAATCGAGATCAGGGAAATCCTTTGGCAATACGTAATGCTTCATTTCAGATAATGCCCCTGCCAGTTCAATACCAGCAGGTCCACCACCGACGATGGCGACATTCATTAAAGTATCGATTGGACTGTTGTTTTGCTGTGACAAAGCTTTTTCCAAATTTTGATAGATATAACTTCGCATATTCAAGGCGTCGGGAATCGACTTGAGCGTCAGCAATTTATTCTTGACAGGTTCAAAATTGAAAAAATTATTGGTACTTCCCGTGGCAATCACAAGATAATCATATGTGATGTCGCCAATGGTGGTGTGCAAAGTTTGATTGGCGGTTTCCACAGACATGACTTTCGCCATACGGAAGCTGAAATTGGTCTGTTCCCTAAAAATACGACGTACTGGATAAGCAATACTGTCGGGTTCCAAGCCTCCAGTAGCAATCTGGTACATCAAGGGTTGAAAATTATGGTAATTGTGCTGGTCGATCAACAGGACTTCAACAGGTTTGTTCTTTAAGGACTTGGCTATGGTTATGCCTCCAAAACCTGCACCAATAATCACTATTTTGGGATGAAGGGTAGATATCATTTATTTGTAATAAAATATGATTTATTTCTCCGTAAAGTTACGAAATACTTGAGTTGCCGTGGCAAGCCTTAATGTTTTATCTTTAATTTTATTTACAAAACTTAACTTAAATTTTCATTTTTTTGTATTACCAAATACCCATCATCAAGTAAAATAATTTTTATCTTGAAACTTTTATTTTATAATGGAATTAATTCGATTTTTGATTTTTTTAGTTTTAATTTGAAATGAATTTAATCAATGACATTCTAAATACGACTAAAAATTAAATGAAGCTAACAAACTATAATCAAAGAGCCTTGTATGGAGGAATTTGCGCCGCCATCATCACCGGCATTGGAGCCTTTATTCTTGGAAATTTAAGTGGCTATGAAGCAAAAGTTTTGATTAAATCATCTTTGCCGGGAATCAATACTCTATGCAATACTATCGTTTTGGCGTCCGCAACCATTTTAGCTTTATTATTGACGCTATTGAGTGTGAGTTCAGGGTCCAAATCAAAATTAAAGGACGACCATTATACACAAGTTTTAAGGATTGCCCGTATAGATACGGCAGTCTTTATCATTGCCATGATTTGTTTTCAGTTATTCAACCTACCCATTACAGAAGCGGAAGATGTTCCGTATCAATGGTATGTTACAATCTATTATATCACCCTAGGAATGTCATCAATTTTAAGTGGTGCGTTAATAAGTGTTGTCATTATGCTTTATAACGCCGTTGTAAATATCATCAAAATTGTTGGTTTGGGGGAAACTGATCATCCGCTTATCTATAAGGAAGGCGACGATAGCAGTGAAAAGGAATGAAATAATTGAGGAATAAACCTGATAACATACTGTTTTTTAAAAAAACATTCATAATTTTAATATTCCAAACGATTACTCTCTACCATGAAAAAAAAATTGAATCAACTAAACGCTACTGCCATTTGCGGTAACGATATAAGTTCGTCTTGCTTGTATGTATCTGCACTGGCCATAATTTATGCAGGCCAGTACGCCTGGATTTCCTTGCTTATGGTGGCTGTAATCCTTTATTTGTTTAGAAAGGTTTATGGAGAGGTGGTCGGTGCCATCCCTTTGAATGGAGGCGCATACAACGCATTATTGAACACGACTAAAAAATCCACAGCTTCCATTGCGGCTGCTTTGACCGTACTTTCTTATATGGCCACGGCTGTCATTTCGGCAAGTGAGGGCGTAAAGTATGCCCATGTTTTTTACGATTTCTCTGTATTGCAGGTCACTATTTATCTGCTTTTTGGATTTATGATATTGGTTATTTTGGGCATTGGAGAATCTGCCAAGGTGGCGACAGGTATCTTTATTTTTCACATCACTTCCTTGGTAATTTTATGTGGATTCAGCATTTTTTATTTTTTCAACTATGGGTTTGAAACGCTGATGAATAATTTCAGCCTTCCTGTGGAAAATGGGATTGTGACGGCCTTGTTTTTTGGATTTTGTGCAGCCATGCTCGGCATCAGCGGATTTGAAAGTTCAGCAAATTATGTGGAAGAGCAACAACACGGAGTGTTTCCTAAAACATTGCGTAATATGTGGATATTGGTCACTGTGTTCAATCCGTTGTTGGCCTTTTTGGCTTTGGCGATTATTCCAATGGGAACGATTGTAAACAATGAAGAAACCCTGTTGTCTTTTATGGGCAACGTGGCTGGTGGCAATTGGCTATCAACCCTCATATCCATCGATGCCGCTTTGGTGTTGAGTGGCGCTGTACTGACCTCTTATGTTGGTGTTACGGGATTGGTGGAACGTATGGCCTTGGACCGCATATTGCCGAAATTCCTGACCATAAAAAACCGTCGCGGAAGTTCTTATTTTATTCCATTGATATTTTTTGGGCTGTGTGTCTCTATTTTGCTCATAACCAAGGCAGATTTGCCATCATTGGCAGGTGTTTATACTATTGCTTTTTTGAGCGTAATGATATTGTTCGGGATTGGCAATTTTTTATTGAAGACCAAAAGACATCGTTTGCCAAGACCGGAACAAGTCGGATGGATTGCCTTAATTGTGGCTATCATAGGAGTGGGAAGTGCTTTGGTGGGCAATATTGTGCTCAATCCGGAATATCTTGTGATATTCTTGCAATATTTGATTCCTGCACTGTTTTTAGTAGGTCTGATGCTTTTTAGGATACAGATCTTGAAGGTCATATTGATTATTATCGGATACCTTACTTCCAATCAAAGTTCCTTTTTGGACGGATTCAATAGGAAGGTGAGGAAAATAATTGCGAGAATCAACTCACAGCAATTTGTATTTTTTACGAACAATGACAACATTGCCACACTCAATCGCGTCCTGCAATACATAGAGCGGAATGAAAATACCAAAAATCTAAAAATTGTAACGGTTTTGAAAGAATCCGAACATATTGCTGAAAACCTTAAACGGGATGTGGATGTATTGAATCGCGCCTATCCAGACATTCGGATCGAATTTGTTGAGGAACATGGAGAATTTGGTGCGGAGAAAATTGAGGAATTGTCCAAGAAATGGAATATTCCAATCAATTATATGTTCATTGGATCTCCCGGAGAAAATTCGCCTTTTACACTTGAACAATTAGGCGAAGTGCGATTAATTATTTAATTTTGACGCCTGTAAATCAAATAATACTTTATGACCTTTATATCTGAAAACGTGATTCCTGGCAATTACGGCAAAAAATTCACTACAGACGCCAAGCATCCAGAAGATTTTAAACAAATTGAAGAAGCTTTGATGAGACTTGATGGCATTATGGACGTAATTTTTATTGAAGGATCAAAACCAACCGTTTTTGTGATCCATACCAATAAAGTGGTCAGTGTTTCCATTATTGAAGACAAAGTGAAGGAATTGGATTTGCATGCCATTCCAACAGGGCCATTCTTTCCCTTGGCATAAATTCCCTATTCTTTTACCATGATAAGTGTGGCTTTTTTCCCGGTGGCCAAATACCAATTGTTTTTGGAAATGGCTGTTTCCTTGTCGTCAAACAACTGAAATTCTGCGGTATTGAAACCTACGGAACCTTGGTTAAGTGCTAAAAAATCTATCTTATTGATACCTTGAGTCAATGGTATCTTGAATGTTTTAAAACCATTTGTAAGTTGCATTCTGACAATCACCACAACATCATTGAGTAGGACTTTTATTTCATCGCCATCCTCTTCCCCAAAATCCCTGCAAATGACATTGGCAAATTCACTTTTGGTCTTGAAGTCGCCTAAAAACTGATCGCCAAGTAACTCAGGTGGTATGTTTTCATAAAGTTCCAGTTGTTGTTTACGTTTCTCATTGTCCCATTTATCTTCAAAAATCTTTCCAGGATCAATCAAAATGCTTTTTTCCATCATGGAAAATTCCTTTTCGGATGGCTTTAAAGTTACTTGGTTCTTGATGGGAATACCACTTATGTTTTCCGTGTTTTTGGTAAGACTTGGCTTGTTTTCCGGTGAAATCAGAATTGGACTTGGTGAAGGCTCTTTTTTCTCCTCTTTAGTCTCAACCGCTGGAATTGGTACCGACTTATTGCTATTGTCCACCTGAGCATTCAAATGGAACACCATAAATAGCAGACAAACGATTGTAAATTTGAGTTTCATGAAATACTTTTCTTCTTATTGAAAATACAAAAATCGTACCCAATGTCGAAACTAACGAATTTTGCTTTTATAAATTTTAAATGAAACGTTAAAACTTTCCATTGAAACTCAAGCGCAATTTTCGAATGTACTCTTCCATCAACCAATCTTTATAATTTTGGGTACTGTTCATTATACAATACGAATATTGCTTGATACGATACCCAATATCATCCTGCAACAATTGTGTCATGGCTCTCGCCTCTTGTATGGTATCGCTGTTCTCAATGCAGAGCTGAGAATGTTGCTCTATGGAACGCTCTATGGCAGTAATGGATTTCATTCCCCGCGTAACCGCGTCTTTGTACACCGCTTTCACATCAAAATCAATGGCCTTGGATTTTTTGAATTTCCTACGGATGGAATCTGGCATGACATACACAAAATCGCGTTCGATATCTTCATCATTACGCAAATTATCGAGATACATATCCGGATATTTAAAGATGTGCTGCCAATCCACAGATTGGTTCCAAGGACCAAATCGAACGACATTATTTCCCAAATCCAAAACGAGAAACTTATTCTTGTTCTCTAGAATCCGGGAGCCACGACCGATCATTTGAAAATATAAGGTCAAGGAACGTGTCGCACGGTTCAAAATCACGGATTCCACAGTTGGTTCATCAAATCCGGTGGTCAAGATACTCACGGATGTCAAGATGCCATCAGGTGTATTCCTGAACCATTTGAGGATTTCCTTTCTTTCCTGCTTATTGCAGGTGTTATCAAGATGTCGGATATTATAACCAGCACGTTTGAAAGTGTAATACACTTCCTTGGAGGTATTGATGCCATTGTTGAAAATCAAGGTTTTTTTTCCTTTGGACATTTCCTCATAGGCAAACATCAATTTGCTCAACATGTGGGAATTAGTATAAAGAGCTTCCGATGACTTTACGGTATAGTCGCCGTTGATGCCAATTTTCAAGGTGTTCAGTTCCACATCAAAGTTGTAGAGTTCCGCTTGCGCCAAAAAACCATTTTTTATTAAGGTCGAAATGTCATCGCCAACGATCAATTGTTTGTAATTGTCTTTCATTGGCAATTTGATATTGGAACTCAATGGCGTCGCAGTCACTCCCAAAATCAAACAATTCTCAAAGAACTTGAACAGTTTTCTAAAGGAATTGTAATGCGCTTCGTCAATGATGACCAAACCGACATCCTCCAGTTTCAGTTTTTTGTCATTCAAACGATTGTTCAAGGTTTCGACCATCGCAACAAAACATTTATATTGGTCTTGATCCGGCAATTCCTTGACCTTGCTGTTGATGATTTTGTTCTTCACTTCAAAACCTGAAAGCATTTTGGAAGTCTGCTTGCACAACTCGATGCGATGGGTCAATATGACTACTTTCCTGTCATGGTTTTGAATGTAGCGACGTACTTTTTCAGAGAAAATGACCGTCTTCCCTCCTCCTGTTGGCAATTGGTACAACAGATTATAATTGTCTGACGAGGTATCGAAAACCTCAAAAATACGGTTGAGATCAGCGAGCTGATAATCGTAAAGATTTTTTTTGGTTTGTTTTTCGTTTTCAATTTCGATAATGTCCGACATACAGGTAGCTTCTTCAAAAAAAATTCGTACAAAATTAAGACATTATAGCAGTTATTGGTTGTGATTGTTGAAAAGATTTGAAAACTGAAAGAAAATGAATCTCGTTGGACTGGTCGTTAGATTGATTGATATCTAATATAGGACATCTTTTGAATAAAATTTTTTCTAGTTTGTTCCTTGTAAAATCAAGTAGCTCATGTTTGATAAAAATCTATTTGAAGGCAACATCCTATAAAATCGAACTTGTGAAATGTTAAAATATGTTAAATCATTACCTTGTTATACAAAGTACTGTAACAAATTAATCCAATCATCGTCTATCTTATATAAACAATCAATAATTTATAAAAAACAGAACCATGAGAACTTTAAACAACAACCAATTGACAGGAACATTTCACAATTCTAAAAGTGAAACGTGGAACAGCAAAAGACGTTACTTAAACTAACGAACAATTAACAAATTAACTCAACAATCAAAAAATAGAAAACATGAGAACTTTAAACAACAACCAATTGACAGGAACATTTCACAATTCTAAAAGTGAAACGTGGAACAGCAAAAGACGTTATTTAAACTAACGACAAAAAATCATCAACCAAAAAATTTAATCAATGAAAACTTTAGCAAAAATCATTCACGATTCCAATGGACTTTATGACGATTTGGAAACATCAAGAAAATAAGATCATCAATCAATCAGTGTTTTAAGAACTGGCAAGCTCATCACTTGCCGGTTTTTTTTCTTAATTTTTTTGAACTTTGAACTTTGAACTTTGAACTTTGAACTTTGAACTTTGAACTTTGGCTACCAATAATCCCAAAAAAGCAATTCTT
>JBDSFP010000364.1:0-3043 GCA_039919415.1 Aquaticitalea sp.
GGACCTGACAAAATGGGGTGGCAAATATATCCGAGAGAGAACCAAAAAATTATTTTCGGACATAATAGATTGTCCATTATTGATTTAGACCCACGCTCTGACCAACCCTTCACCTATCATGGACATATACATGTGGTGTTTAATGGGGAAATCTATAATTTCAAAACCATAAAGGAGACACTTATCCAAAAAGGCTATGAATTCCACACAACCAGCGATACAGAGGTATTGTGCGCCGCATATTTGGAATATGGAGAAAAATGTGTGGACCATTTTAATGGCATGTTCGCCTTTGTAATATATGACGAATCCAAGCAACAGTTTTTTGGAGCGAGAGATCGATTGGGGAAAAAACCTTTTTATTACTATCACAACGGAAAGAATTTTGAGTTTTCCAGTCAAATTTCCTCTATTCAACTTTATCATCAGGATCTTTCCATTTCAGAAAAGTCCATCACATATTACATGGCATGGGGATCCATTCCAGATCCTCTATCAATTTTTAATGAAATCAAAAAATTGTTGCCAGGCCATTCGTTTATCTATGATATAACTACGGGAGTTTTCAAATCAAACTGTTATTGGGATATCAACTATAAAACAGCTCCCGATTATGCAGGAAGTTATGAGGACGCCAAGGAAGAATTAAAATCGATATTGACCGATGCCGTTTCAAGCCGTTTATTTGCCGATGTCCCGGTTGGGGTCTTTCTTTCTGGAGGTGTCGATTCATCAGTTGTCTCCGCTATTGCCACTCAAACCTCTTCAACCAAAATAAAGACTTTCTCTGTGAAGTTCAATGAGAAAGGATTTGATGAAAGTGGTTACGCCCAGCAGGTTGCAGATCATTTACAGACCGACCATCACGTTATTGAATGCAATTATACTGAAGGCATCGGATTGATAGAAAATTTTTCAACTTATTACGATGAACCTTTCGCTGATTCTTCTGCAATACCCTCCATGCTTTTGGCAAAATACACAAGAAAACAAGTTACGGTTGCTTTATCCGGCGATGGTGGCGATGAAAGTTTCATAGGGTATCAACGCTATGATTGGATAAAGAAGGCACAAAAAATTTATTGGTTCCCATATCTACTTCGAAAATTTGGAGCCTCCGTCTTATCTTTGGCACCATACTATCGACTGAAACTGATCGCTGAAGCCGTTACCTATCAAGATATCAATAAAACATATATGCACGCGATGACCGGCGTGGACGTCTCATACATTAATAGCGATGTGGACTATATGGACTTTCCCGAGCGCGCCTATTTGGAGCATACCAATAAAAATCTCTTTGAAAGGGTGTCAGATTTTGATATTAAAACCTATCTGAATTGGGATATCAATACAAAGGTTGACAGAGCAACCATGGCCTTTTCATTGGAAGCAAGGGCTCCGTTGATGGACCATCGTATTGTGGAGTTTGCCCGTTCACTTCCTACCGATTTTAAATATCAAGGAAGCACCCAAAAACGGATTTTGAAGGATGTGTTGTATGATTATGTCCCCAAACATATATTTGACAGACCTAAAGCTGGTTTCGGAATGCCTTTTTCTGAGTGGTTCAAAAAAGATTTGAAAGAGTATGTATTGGAAGAGCTGGACGATGAAAGCTTAAAAGCAATACCAGGGATCGATGTTGGGAAAGTGAAAATGATGATACAACAGCATATGTCGGGTACTTGGAATCGCTTTCCATTGATTTGGAAATTACTGGTCTTGAAACAATGGTTGAACAATAACGGATCTGGATTTACCATAAAGTAAATGGCTCCAAAAAAAATAAATCTCACATTTGTCACTGCCAATTTATTTGCAGGAGGTGCTGAACGTATCATTTCTTTTTTGGCGAAGGAAATGGATAGGGATAAATTCAATATCACGATGGTCGTTTTTGGATTTAAAAAAGATGTTTCTTATGATATTGAAGGTATAAACACTATTTTTTTTGATGAAATACGAGTGCTGAATGGAACCCTGAAACTATTTAAATTTTTGGCAAAACATAAACCAGATGTGGTTTTGAGCGTAATTGCACATGTCAATACTGTGGTTGGCTACCAATCCATATGCTTCCCGAATACAAAATTCATCGCTCGCGAAGTCAATGTCTTGAGCGTATTGGAAACCTTTATGACCCGACAACATCCAATCTTAAGATTTATATACAAACAACGATTCAAGTTTTTTGACGCGGTCGTCTGTCAGTCCCAAGACATGTTGGAAGATATGAACACCCATTATAAAATCAGACCAGACAAATTGCACGTTATCAATAACCCTATTACCAATGGGTTTGAAGTTAAGACATCAGCAACTTCAAGTCTCATTTTAAAATGTATCACTGTTGGTCGTTTGGCAAAGGAAAAAGGGCATGATCGACTTTTGGAAGCCTTGAGGAAATTATCCATTCCTTTCCATCTTACCCTAATAGGTTCTGGCCCGGAAATGGACAATTTGTTTTCGCTCATCAAATCTTTAAGTCTAAAGGATAAAATAACGCATATCCCATTTACCAATGAAGTAAACCGCTATCTGAGACAAAGCGATGTATATCTCCAAAGTTCATATGTGGAAGGATTTCCCAACGCAGTCATAGAAAGTTGTGCAGTCGGAACACCTGTCATCGCTTTTAAAGCACCGGGCGGACTCAACGAAATTATCGTCGAGGGTGTCAATGGTTACATCGCGGAAGATGAAAATGAATTTCTAGAATATATCAGTCAGGTATATTGTAACAATACCTTTGTTCCGCAATTAGTGAGTGATTCGGTTTATTCAAAATTTGGAAAGGAAAAAATACTCAAAGAGTATGAAGACTTAATCATAAAAACCAACGGTTAAATGCACAGCAAACCTAATTTGAGCATACTTACACTCAGCTTGGCCAATGGAGGCGCAGAACGTGTCATCAGCCTACTGCTAAAACATTTGGTAAATGATTTCAAGGTGTCGTTAGTGCTTTTTTATGATATTATAGAATATGAAATTCCGGCCGACGTAGAGGTCAGGATATTAGTTCCGGATCGTTCAGCAA
>JBDSFP010000451.1:0-4467 GCA_039919415.1 Aquaticitalea sp.
GCATTGAAAGCTGTTCAAGGAAAAAATGAAAAAGAATTTAAGGCGTATGTGGAAAACAAGAAACGAGCGATTGTCAACTGTCATTTAGAAAACAATTCCTTTTATAAAAATCTGGCAAAAACAGCTAATCCAGAAGAGTGGAACTCCCTTCCCGTCATGACCAAACGCGATTTGCAACAACCCTTGAAAGAACGACTTTCAAACGGCTTCACTCCAAAAAATGTGTATGTTAACAAAACTTCGGGTTCTTCAGGCGATCCTTTTATTTTTGCAAAGGACAAATTTTGCCACGCAATGACTTGGGCAGTCATCCAAGACCGTTTCAATTGGTTCGGGCTGGATTTCAACTCGTCCAAACAGGCGCGTTTTTACGGCATTCCCTTGGATATGCAAGGCTATTACAAAGAGCGTTTTAAGGATGCTTTGAGCAAACGCTTTCGGTTTTCTGTGTTTGATTTGAGTGATGCCGCTTTTGAAAAGCATCTGGTAAAATTCAAAACAATTCCTTTCGATTATTTGAATGGCTACACAAGTGCGATAGTCCAGTTTGCCAAGTTTTTGAACCGAAACCATTTAATTCTGAAGACGATATGCCCATCCTTAAAAGCCTGCATTGTAACTTCGGAAATGTTATTTGATGAAGACAAAAGTTTAATGGAAACCCAATTTGGAGTTCCTGTCATCAATGAATATGGTGCTTCCGAATTGGATTTGATTGCCTTTCAAAATCCATATGACGAATGGCAACTTAATAGCGAAACCTTGTTTGTAGAGATTTTGGATGAGAATGACCAACCATTACCAAGTGGAAAAGAAGGTCGCATTGTGATCACTTCGCTTTACAATGAAGCGCATCCGTTTATTAGATATGATATTGGGGATGTTGGAATCATTTCAGAAAAGAGCAGGATTAAAAAACCAATTCTCAAAAAATTGATTGGCAGGACGAACGATATTGCTATCTTGCCAAGCGGGAAAAAAGCGGCTGGGCTCACGTTTTATTACATCACCAAAAGCATTGTGGAAGACGATGGCAATGTGAAGGAATTCGTAATTGACCAATTGAAAAAAGACACCTTTAAAATTATGTATGTGAGTACAGAGCCACTTGCCGAAAATAAAATAAAAACAATTACCGATGAAATGGCACGTTACCTGGAATCTGGATTGACCATCCAATTTGAACGCCAAGAGCAATTGCAACGTTCAAAAAGCGGTAAATTGAAACAATTTTCATCCTTATTAAACCAAACTACATGATTATCACAATTGTTGCAGGAGCACGACCAAACTTTATGAAAATAGCGCCAATCATCGACGCCATCAAAAACAAAAAACAACAAGGCTTTGAAATTGATTTCCGATTGGTGCATACAGGCCAACACTACGATAAAAATTTAAGCGATACCTTTTTTGAAGAACTGAACATACCGTTTCCAGATGTGAATTTGGAAGTGAAAAGTGGGACTCAAGCCGAACAGACCGCTGCAATCATGATTGGCTTTGAAAAGGATTTAAAAGAAAATCCAACTGACCTAGTTTTGGTCGTGGGTGATGTGACCTCAACGATGGCATGTGCGATTGTTGCCAAAAAGGAAGGTGTCAAGGTCGCTCACGTCGAAGCTGGAATACGTTCCGGCGACTTACGCATGCCTGAAGAAATCAACCGAATGGTCACAGATAGCCTGACGGATTATTTTTTCACAACTTCAACATATGCAAATTCCAATCTGAAAAAGCTCGGATTTTCCGATGACCAAATTTTCTTCGTTGGCAATGTGATGATCGATACGCTCCGAAAAAACGAAGAACGTTTGAAACAACCAAATCTTTGGAAGGATTTAGGGTTGGAGGAAAAAAAATATATGGTCATGACGCTTCACAGACCAAGCAATGTGGATGAAGAGCAACAATTGAAAGCCTTGATTTCGCAAATCGTGACCTTGGGAAAAGACTATACCATCATTTTTCCCGTACATCCACGAACCAAAAAATTGCTCCAGGATTTAGATCTGAATTTTGAAAACCTTCATTATGTAAATCCATTGGGTTATTTGGAATTTAATTATTTAGTCAAAAACGCCTTTGCGGTGTTGACCGATTCCGGTGGCATTACTGAAGAAACAACAGTCATGAATGTGCCTTGTATTACATTGAGGGAAAACACCGAGCGTCCTGAAACTTGTGTGATTGGCACCAATGTGTTGGTTGGAAATGATCCTGAAAAAATAAAGGATAATTTTAAAACATTGCTGGCAGGAAACTGGAAAAAAGGACAAATCCCAGAGCTTTGGGATGGAAAAGCGGCTCAACGAATCATCAATCAGTTAGTTAAAATCTATCATTTGGATTGAAAGACCTTCTGATCATAACAAGTTATTTCCCTCCAGAAACAGGCGCTGCTTCTAATCGGATGTTTCATTTGGCCGAAGGGCTTCAAAAACGACAGTTTAATGTTTCAGTAATAACTCCTATGCCCAACTATCCAACGGGCCAGATTTTTAAAGGCTACAAGGGCAAGTTTAAAGTGTCTACGACAGAAAATGGCGTCTTGATCCATCGGTTATGGATATTTGCCAGCAATTCGAAAAACAAACTGTTGCGGTTATTTGCGATGCTGTCTTACAGTTTTAGTTTGATTTGGTTTTTTCTTTGGAACAAAATACCAAAACAGGTGATTGTACAATCTCCTCCGCTATTGGTCGCATTTACATGCATGCTTTTTCTAAATTCCAAAAAAAGACATTTGATTTTAAACGTGAGTGATCTCTGGCCAAGGGCAGGCTTGGAATTAGGTGCGTTCAAAAAGAATTTCAGTTACCATATCCTCGAAAAAATCGAAAGTTTCAATTATAACCATGCAGATTTGGTGATGGGACAAAGTGAGGAAATTTTGACCCATGTTTTGTCTTTGTTCCCGAAAAAGAAAACATTTCTATATCGCAATTATCCTGATTTTGAAGTCCCAAAAATTTTAAATGAGGTACCATCCAATTTACTTAAAACAAAAATCGTTTATGCTGGAATTTTGGGAATTGCCCAAGGCATCTTTAAATTGTGCAAATCTTTGGACTATATGGATTATGAGTTCCATATCTATGGAAAAGGTGCTGAACAGAAAGAAATTGAAGGATTTATTGCATCCAATCCTACACTCCCAATTGTTTATCACAGCGAAGTTTCAAGGGGAGAACTTCACCAAGAGCTTTTAAAGTATGATTTGGCACTGATTCCGCTCCTCAATCGTATTTATGGGTCTGTACCATCGAAAATATTTGAATATGCTAAATTGGGGCTTCCTATGCTATATTTTGGTGGCGGCGAGGGGGAATCACTTATCGCAAACTATGAACTTGGATGGATTGCAAAAGCTGGCGATTATGAGGATTTGAACCGTGTAATTTCAAGCATCAAAAAATCGGAGCTCAATTCAGTAAGAAGAGAACAGATCAGATTAACGGCCTCGACAGATTTTGATTTTGACAGACAATTGGACTCCTTTGTGGCGCAACTTCAATAGGCTTTTTCATCTCCTTTAACCGCATTTATGAAGGTTTTTAAGATGATTCTCAAATCCAACAGTAAAGACCAGTTTTCGATATAGAAAATATCATATTTTACACGACCGATAATGTCTTTGTCGGATTCTATTTCTCCTCTAAACCCACTGATCTGTGCCAATCCGGTAATGCCTGGTTTTACAAAATGGCGTACCATAAATTTGTCAATTCGCTTTGCATAAACACTCGTATGGCTTACCATGTGTGGTCTCGGGCCCACCACAGACATATCGCCAAAAAGCACGTTGAAGAATTGGGGTAATTCATCGATACTTGTTTTGCGAATGAATTTACCAATTTTAGTGACTCTCTGGTCGCCCCTTGTGGCTTGATACAAATGGGCGTCTATATTTGGCATCATCGAGCGAAATTTATAACAGTCGAATTCCATATAATTGAAACCGTTTCTGGACTGTTTAAAAAACACAGGGCCTTTTGATTCCATTTTTATGAAAATAGCGATGATTGGTGTGAGCCAGGACAAGATAAATATAATCACCATGCTTGAAAAAAAGATATCAAAAGAGCGCTTAAGAACTGTATTGATGGAATCTTCCAATGGAATGTTGCGCAATGACAAAATGGGAATATAATCGTAATACTCGTATTTCAGTTTTTTGGAATAAATTTCTTTATTGTCAGGAAGGAATTTCAGAATTTTTAAATTATTATCCGCAAAATCAGACACTTCGTTCAATTGGTTATTGGACAATTCAGAAATGGAGCAGTATATTTCGTCTACATCTTCATTAATGATATAATTAAAACACTCCCTAAAATCAATTTCCCTTTTCTCTCTAAAACTGAATGTTCTTTTATGAATGTATCCATATTCTGGGTATTTGTTGAAAAAGTCCTGAAGTGCCAAGGTCTTTTTATTGGCACCAATAATGACCGTTTTTCTATA
>JBDSFP010000454.1:0-7484 GCA_039919415.1 Aquaticitalea sp.
GCTTGTTGTTTTCCATATATTATAATTTAAACGTTAATTAACTTAATGTAAATTTTATGTTAAGCAAATGTAAAGCATAAGAATGTCAGTTCAATGTTAAGTTTTCAGGTCGTATAAAAACTTAACATTGGAATACAAAAGATAATAGTGCTTTGATAAAACTTAACTTAAAGCTTGGGACTTTCTAAAAAGATAGGATTACATGGCCCTGTGATCGGCGGTTCTTTTTTTTAATTCATCAAACATTTCGGCTGCTTTTTTGTCAAATTCGAGTGGGTGCTGCTGGTTCATTTTTACGGTGGCTTCATCGCTTAATACAACGTCGATTTGATTAGTTTTCAGTCCCTCCAATGTGCGCTGAGCGACCATTTCTGGTGAATGCATATTGCTAGACTTAGAAGATTTCATCATAGGTGTATCTGTGGCTGTTGGATACAGTGTGGTAACTTGAATGGGGAAGTCTTTGAGTTCCCGTCTTAAGGCTTCTGAAAATACTTTTACGGCTCCTTTGGTAGCTGCATAGGGTGCATAAAAAGGCAGCCCGATGAGCGCCAAACCTGAAGAAACGTTCAGAATGGCCGCGTCTGGACTTTTTTTCAATAAGGGCAAGGTGTGCTTGGTAAGCAAGATCAAACCTACAACATTGATGTTGATTTGCGCAATAATGTCTTCATCGGAAATGGTCTCTATAGCTCCCGCACTGACGACGCCAGCATTATTAATGAGCACATCCACTGAGTTCCATTTGGTTTCAATTTCTTTTGCAAATTGCTTAAGGTCCGATAGCTGTGACACATCGCCGCCAAAGCACAGGAACTCTGCTTTTGGAAAGTCGTTTTTGAGGGCATTCAATTTATCGATGCTTCTACCGATGACGGCAAAGTGCCTTGTGCCTTCTTTATAGAATTCTGTAATCAATGCTTTGCCGATACCGCTTCCGCCTCCTGAAATGACCACTTTTTTATTTTCAAATGTTTTCATTGTATTGTTTTTTAAGAATGAAGTTTTAGATTTTTTTAATTAGTACAACCTTAATATTATGAAGGGAGAGGTTGCTTATGCCATAAGTCTGTCTTATAATATCCTTTAAAATTACAAAGAATTATAGGAATGATTGTTGGTTCAAATGATGGCTAACTTATAGATGGATGTGGTTCGAGTGATTTTATTCCGCATTTTTTTTTTCAGTTTAATCCTTTTGATGTAGTAGTCCATTGCTTTGTTCATTGGCTTTCTAACTAAAAAAGTTCTTATGAAAATCATAAGAACTTTAGAAAAGTAGGTGTCCGTGTGTGATTTAACTTATCGCTTTTTTATTTAAACGACTTTCTGCCATTTTGGTAAGCTTATCATCCGCGCCGTATTCTTCATCCAAGGTTTCTTTAAGAATTTTTGCAATATTTGAATGCCCCAATTCTTTGGCATAACGTACCGCTGTGCCATAGCCTGATATTTCATAATGCTCAACGCGTTGTGCTTCAGCAATAATTCCTGCATTGAGCACATCATCGTCTGGCTTTTCTTTCATAAAGCTATCGGCTTCCTTAATCAAACCTTCCATGGCTTTGCAGGTTTCACCCTCTGGACTGACACCCAATTCGTCACAAATATCTTTCAGACGTTTTTTATGATTTTTGGTTTCTTCCAAATGGTCTTCAAAGGCTTTTTTTAATTTTTGGTCCTTTGCGTTTTCTACCATTTTTGGCAAGGCCTTAATAAGTTGCGACTCTGCACTGTACAGATCCTGTAATTGATGTTCGAATAAATCTTCTAAAGTTTTCATACTGTTTTGATTTTATGGTTTATTAATACTTTCTATATTTTCACTTATTTAACTTTTATTTCTCTAAGATTTGTCGGCGGAACTTGGATTCAAATTCGGATCTTTGTCCGGCGAATAATCAGGTTGACGTCTTGGGTCTTGTTGGGGTTCGTCCCAACGATTTTCGTCAGATCCAGATTCGTTGTTTTGCTTGTCATTAGAACTTGAATTTTGATGACGGAATTCTTCTTCCTGCTTTTTATTTTTTGGATCTGGTGCATCCTTGTGCGATTTTACATCTTTTAATGGTTGGGTAGATTTTTTTTGTTTTCCAACTCTATTTGCATTTGGAGAATTTTCTGATGTATCCATGATTTCTGTGTTTTAACATTATACCATAAAATTATAGGAATTAATAAAATTACGTTGTCTTAAAAACGAGAGATAATAACCCAAAAAATAAATCGCCATAGATTATTAATTATAATTTTTAGACAATTTCCAAGACTGAAAAGGTGTCGTTTTTAGATTCTCACTGACTTAAGGTGACCCACTATGAATATCAAAAACCAACGAGATTTCACCCCATCCCTTCACATTGTCGGCCACCAACAACGTACCTAATATTTCAGAAATCAGAGCTTCGGTACAATTGGCAATTCAATTTGGTTAATGTTTAAGGGGCAAAGGAATAATTGAAGTGCAGCGAACATTGAAAGCGAGAAATTTATTAATTAATTTGTAATATTCTTTAACGTTATTAACAACAACTGTTTAAACTTTATAGACCATAATTTAACTAGTTTGGATCAATATCTTTAGGAATATATAACATAACATTAGATGCAGGGGTTTAATAGTTGTACTTTCACAAAAACTCTACCCGTGAATATCATTCAGGTTCGCTCCTTGCCCTTAAAGGATGTCATTATTGGATTTGCCAAAAGTTTTGGTACGGATTACTCCGAAAACTGCGGAGATTTTCGTATTGATTTGCCAGATACTTGGGGAAAGGGTCATATCCGTGGCATCAACTTTGAAGGTGGAATGGGAATCCTTCAATATTCCTGTTCGTTCAATGAAGACTTAGAAATCCAGTTTGTGATTGATGAAGTCCATCCTCTTAAATATTTATTCTGTTTGGATGGCGAGTTAAAGCATCATTTTGCCAACGAATCGATTTTACATACGTTGGATCAATTTCAAAATGTCATTGTGGCAAGTGAAGGAAACAATGGCCATATTCTTAAATTTGAAAAGGCTATTTTCACGGACATTTACAGTGTTGAAATCGATCGGAAGAAATTCAAGTCAAAAATGGCTTGCGAAATCATACTGGCCGAGCCCAAACTTCAGATTATGTTTGCCGACGACCATGCAAAGCAACAATTTTATTACAAAGGTCTCTATAGTTTGGTTTTGGCCATGCTCTTTCAGGAAATTAAGGAATTTGCTCACACTGGACTCATCAACAAACTATTTTTGGAAGGTAAGGCGTATCAAATACTCGCAAATCAACTGATTCAATATGCCGATGATGATAAGCATGAATCGGATCAAAACCTTTTGCGCAAATCGGAAGTAAAATCCATACTCGAAGCGGTGGCAATTATTGAAAGCAATCTCGATTCGCTCGGTTCCATCCGTTCCATTGCTCAAAGAGTGGGCATCAATGGTAACAAAATCCAAAACGGATTTAAATCCATGTACGGGATGACGGTAAACTCTTACATTCAAAAGAATCGTTTGGAAATGGCCAAAAATTTATTGCTTAATACCAACTATCCCATTCAGGAAATCATGCAAAAAGTAGGCTGGAACAGTAAGAGCTATTTCTCAAAAATCTTTAAGGAAACCTATAAAAGTTCACCCAGTGATTTTAGAAATAATCATAATGGCCATAAAATTGACATTTAGGCACTTACCAAAAGCAATTGGTAATTTTTCGGGGAGCATAGGTATTTTTCCTTGAAAATCTTACAAAAATAACTACGGCTCGACCAACCCAAGGAATATACAATTTCCGAAACGTTCAGATCGGTGGTTTTGAGAAGTTCTTCGGCCTTCATTAATCTTATATGGTTGATATAGCTACAGACCGTTCTGCTGTGCATTTCCTTAAAACCAAGCTGTAATTTATTGGCACTCAAACCCCATTCCCTGCATAATTCATCAATGTTATAGTTGGCTTCTGGATTAATGATTATGGCTTCTGTTATCTTCTGGACTCGCTCCAATTCATGACTTGACAAAACGGAGGGTTGTACTGGATTTTTGATGAATTCAACAAATTGTTCCAGCTTAATGCTCAATAAGATATGAATATAGCCCGATGCCATCAGTTTTTCGGACAGGGTGTTTTTGGGCATTTCAGTTAGTTTTCTTACATATTCTCCCAATTGTAGATTGGGCAATCCTGTGTGCATAAAATAGTATTTGTCTGATAGAGATTTAAAAACTTCTTCAACTTGGAGAAAAAAATCATTGATATCTTCGTCCTTGTTATATTTGGTAATTTGCACTATCCTTAATTGATAAGCACCATTCTTTTTTAAATTGAGAAAAGTATCAAAGCCTCTCTTTTCATGGATAATGGCACTTTCAAAGGACGAGAGTTTTCTGTCCTTACTAGTTCCCATGGATGTTAGCGAAATAGTATCTTTGAGATTATACATGAAATGCATGTACACGTTGTTAACCTCGTTGAGTTTCACACAAACATCTTCTTCTGGAGTAACATTCATCTCAATCCAAGAAATATATTCCGTGATCTGATGGATTTTTATGGATCCTTTAATGTCATTATAAAGGCCGTTCATCGTGTCAGCCTGAATTAAATCAATGGGTTTCATAGTTATCTGTATTAGATTTTTTCAAATTACAATCTGCTTTGATTTTAGAGGCGATAAAATACAGTAGGTGCTTTGAAATAGAAACAATTGCAAATGATTGCGGTTGAAGGATATTCCAGATTGTCTAGGGAATATTTCCTTTAATTAGGCATCAAAAAAAACCGTTTCTATAGTATTGAGATTTTAAAATTAGATTATTTTATTAATCCTAAAGTTCGATTTTCACATGATATTTAACGTTTTTGGATAACGTTAAAAGTCTAATCAAATAAGTTAAACACAAAGACCCTCGGCCATAGCCAAGGGTCATCCTCAATACGAGCCCTAATTAAAGAATTAGAAACCGGTTTAAATATAAAAAAAGTGTTCTTCAGTTCATTCCCTGTTTTACTATTGGAAGTGAACGATAAATTTAAGTTGAACCCTTAAATACACTTGACTGTAATCCAACAAAAAAAGCACCATTTCATTTTTAATAATGGCTTTTTCGTTTCAATGCGCCTAACTTCACTTATGGAAATCGATGTTGCGAGCCAAATCAAAGATGGTCTGTATGTTGGCATTGAATGGGGTATTGAAGATGATTAGTGGCATTGGAGTTTCCATCATAAGATTGCTTTGTCGCAAACAGCATCTCGTTAAAATTTTTATGCTTTGTAATTGTTCCTCGCAATGACAAGCCATTTGATAATTCTATACATTAAACAAAAAGTGCATCACATCTCCATCTTTTACAATGTAGTTCTTACCTTCCACTCTCATTTTTCCGGCTTCTTTTACTTTTACCTCACTCCCCAAATTTGAATAGTCGTCGTAAGCAATCACTTCAGCACGAATAAAACCCTTTTCAAAATCGGTGTGAATAACTCCTGCGGCTTGTGGAGCTGTGGCTCCAATGTCCACTGTCCATGCGCGGACTTCCTTCACGCCTGCGGTAAAATAGGTCTGTTGTTTTAAAAGTTTGTAAGCTGAACGAATTAATTTTGAAGAACCAGGTTCATCCAATCCGATATCTTGTAGGAACATTTGGCGTTCTTCGTAATCGTCCAATTCGTTGATATCCGCTTCTGTACCGACTGCCAAAACTAAGATTTCGGCGTTTTCGTCTATAATGGCTTCGCGGACTTTTTCCACATAGGCATTGCCAGTTGCGGCAGAACCTTCGTCGACATTGCAAACATACATCACTGGTTTGTCTGTAATGAATTGTGCTGGTTTGACGAATTCTTCGTCATCTTCTTTGGAAAATTCCAAAGCTCGTATGGATTTCCCTGCTTCCAATGCTGATTTGATAGTCAATAAAACGGCTTCCTCTTTTTGGGCTTCCTTATTCCCGGTTTTGGCGGCACGTTTTACTTTTTCCAATTTTTTATCTACGGTTTCCAAATCCTTCAACTGCAATTCCATATCAATGGTTTCCTTATCACGTATTGGATTCACGCTTCCGTCGACGTGTATAATATTGTCATTATCAAAACAACGCAACACATGTAGGATCGCATCGGTTTCACGGATATTTGCCAAGAATTGATTTCCCAACCCCTCACCTTTGCTAGCCCCTTTTACCAAACCCGCAATGTCCACAATCTCCACCGTGGCAGGTTGCACACGTACTGGTTTTACCAATTCTTCCAAACGACGCAATCTAGGGTCGGGAACGTTTACAATTCCAATATTAGGTTCGATGGTACAGAAGGGAAAGTTGGCACTTTGTGCCTTTGCATTCGATAAACAATTGAACAAAGTTGATTTTCCTACGTTTGGTAATCCTACAATTCCGGCTTTCATCTCTTGGGTATTAGGTATTGAGTATTGGGTATTAGGTAAACTCAGAATTCTGAACCCTGAATTCTGAATTCTAAATTCCTTTTTCAGCGTGCAAATTTAGTTAATTATCTGAATAAATTACTTGAATAAATCCGAAGACTATTTTTGGTTCATCATTACTTTTTTAATTAATTCGAACTTCAATGATTAGCGTTGACCATTTTCCATTTCCAATTCCTAATTAAAAAATATCCCATCAATTTATTATGCGAACATAATAGTTATGTAAATTTCAATTATATTTAACCTAACTAACACAAAAATATTTAACTATGAAACACATCTTCACTTTGATGCTAACTTTGTGTAGCATCCATTTTAGTTTATCTCAAAATGTTTCGGGAACCGTCAACGATACTGAAGGTCTTCCCATGGCTGGGGTCAATGTCATCGAAAAAGGAACCAGCAATGGGGTGGTTACAGATTTTGAAGGACATTACAGCATTACAGTGGGTGGAACGGCCACCTTGGTGTTTAGCTATGTTGGCTCCAATACCCAGGAAGTAGCAGTAAATAACCGAACTACTATCGATGTGAACCTTGGCGAAAGCGTCAGTTTGGAAGAAATCTATTTAGTGGGTTCCCGAAGTCCAAAAAGGACTGCAGTCGATACTGCTGTTGCGATTGATGTCATTGACGTGGCTGAAGTCACCACACAGGTTGGAAAAGTGGAAATCAATGAACTGTTGCAATATGCAGCGCCATCTTTCAATGCGAATAAACAATCTGGAAGCGATGGTGCTGACCATGTGGACCCCGCGTCGTTACGTGGCTTGGGACCTGACCAAACTTTAGTGTTGATTAATGGAAAGCGAAGACATCAATCATCTTTGGTCAATCTGTTTGGAACTCGTGGTCGAGGGAATACAGGTACCGATTTGAATGCCATTCCCGCTTCTGCCATAAAACGCATCGAGATTTTGCGCGACGGTGCTTCTGCACAATATGGTTCTGATGCCATTGCAGGGGTTATTAATATCGTATTGAAAGACAATGTTGAGGAAGCGTCAGGAAGCGTTAATTATGGATTTTACAGTACAAAT
>JBDSFP010000478.1:0-3288 GCA_039919415.1 Aquaticitalea sp.
GATTTTTAAAAATTATAAGTTAGGTTTGTATTATTACCCTATTAATCCTATAGGATATAAATAAATGGATTATTAAATGAAAATTATGGATACTGTTTTAAATAGAAATG
Organism: Aquaticitalea sp.; assembly: GCA_039919415.1. Lineage (GTDB taxonomy): Bacteria > Bacteroidota > Bacteroidia > Flavobacteriales > Flavobacteriaceae > JBPOFM01. The sequence goes on from JBDSFP010000478.1 coordinate 111, forward strand.
CAACTATTGATGTAGCAGAATTTACTCAAGAAGTAGAGGGAGAAAAAATCAAGAGAACACTCGTAAAAACAATAAGTTGGCGGGTTTTGGGAACATTGGCTACAATCGTTATTTCATACCTGATAACAGGTACGTTGGCCTTGGCTTTTTCAATTGGGTTTATAGAGCTGATTTCAAAATTGCTGCTATATTATTTTCACGAACGTTCTTGGAATAAAATAAAATGGGGAAAATGATAGATCTGGATTTAAAAGAATTGAATAAAATCTTAAGGACGAAAACGCCTGATGAGATTATTGAATGGACAATCAGACTTAGTGACGAATGTATTGTAACTACAAGTTTTGGGATTTATTCGGCTGTACTGTTGAGTACCATCACAAGACATGTCAAAGACATGAAAGTAATTTGGTGTGACACTTTGTTTAACCAACCCACAACGTATGAGCATGCTTCCAAATTGATCAAGCAATATCGGTTGAACATACATCGCTATCAATCTTTAAAAAGTAAGGAAGAGATTGATGCTACCATTGGATTGCCAAGTTTGGAAGATGATAATTTTGAAGCCTTTTCAGAGCTTGTAAAAGTAGAACCTTTCCGAAGAGCATTAAGGGAGCATCAGCCGGAAATATGGTTTACCAATATTAGGGAGCGTCAAACAGAATTGCGCAGTAAAAAGGACATTTTGAGCTACAGTAAAGACAGCATTTTAAAAGTGAGTCCATTTTATTATTGGACTGATGCCGATTTAGATGCCTATGTCGTAGCGCATAATTTGGTGAAAAACGACGAGTATTTCGATCCTGTAAAAGCATTACAAAATAGAGAGTGTGGCATTCACTTACAATAATTTAAACCAAGCAGTATGCAAAGTTTTAGAACCGAATTGGAAAACCCTATTGTAGAGAAAGATATTATTGAACTGGCCAATAAAATAGAGCTCTTTCATAAGGGGAAAATCAACGAAGAAAAATTCAGAAGTCTACGTTTGGCCAGAGGTGTCTATGGTCAGCGTCAAGAAGGTGTTCAAATGGTACGTATCAAATTACCCTTTGGAAAAGTTTTGAGAAAGCAATTGCGACGGATTGCCGATGTTTCAGATGAATATTCCCGTGGTCGTTTACATATTACAACACGGCAGGACATCCAGATTCACTATGTAGATTTAGATCGCACTCCACAACTTTGGGAAGAACTGGAACGTGATAACGTAACGCTCCGGGAAGCCTGCGGCAATACCGTACGAAATGTCACGGCAAGCGAAACTGCAGGAATTGATGTCAATGAACCTTTTGATGTGTCGCCTTATGCGGATGCTTTGTTCCGTTTCTTTTTGCGCAACCCAATATGTCAGGAAATGGGACGAAAATTCAAAGTGTCTTTTTCTGCTTCAGATGAAGATACAGGCTTGTCATACATACATGATTTAGGTTTTATTGCAAAGCTCGAAGGCAATGTCAAAGGCTTTAAAGTCTTGCTTGGTGGAGGCTTGGGATCTCAGCCCCATCATGCCGAGCTGCTGTATGAGTTTTTGCCATCGGATAAGATCATTCCTTTAATGGAAGGGGTTTTAAGAGTTTTTGACCGTTATGGAGAACGTAAAAGTCGCGCCAAAGCCCGGATGAAATTTTTGCTTAAGGACATCGGTCTGGATGAATTCAAGAAATTGGTAGAAGAAGAGCAAGCTGCCATTGCCTTAAAATCAGTTCCCATTGATGCCGATTCATTTCCTGTTTCCAAACCAGTTCAAATTGAAGCACCCAAAGTAGATATTAAAGATGTAAACACTTTTAACACCTGGAAATCAACCAATGTCATTCCACAAAAGCAAGATGGTTTTGTTGCCATCGGAATTAAGGTATTGTTGGGCGATTTTTATACGGATAAAGCAAGATTACTGGCTGATTTGGTTGAAAAATATGCAGCAGGAGAAGTTCGTTTGACCTTGCGACAAAATATCGTCATTCCATTTGTTAAAGAAGATTTGGTGCCATTTTTCTATCAAGAATTATACAAACTTGGCTTTGCAGAAGTTGGTTATAATAAAACGGTAGATATTACTGCTTGTCCCGGTACCGACACTTGTAATTTAGGTATTGCCAGCAGTACAGGCATTGCAGATGAGTTGGAACGTATTATGAAATCCGAATATCCACACTACTTAAATAATAAGGATTTAGTCATTAAAATAAGTGGCTGTATGAATGCATGCGGTCAACACAATATGGCAAATATTGGGTTTCAGGGCATGTCCATCCGTACCAAGGATAAATTGGTTGCGCCAGCACTTCAGGTATTGCTTGGAGGAGGAAACAAGGGAAATGGCAAAGGTGTATTTGCAGATAAAGTGGTGAAGATACCAAGTAAAAGAGGGCCGGAAGCCTTGCGTAGAATACTTGATGATTACGAGCCATCTGCCAACACCAAAAAGTTTGAGGATTATTATGCTGAAAAAGGGGAACGCTATTTCTACGATTTGTTAACTGACTTGTCAAGTATTGAAAATTTGACCCAAGATGATTATATAGATTGGGGAAGCGAAGATGCCTATGTAAAAGCAATTGGAATTGGAGAATGTGCAGGGGTTGTGATTGATCTCATCGCGACTTTGTTTTTGGAAAGTGAAGAAAAGATTGACGAGGCCAACGAAGCATTTGCAAACAAGATTTATTCAAGTGCTATTTATTACGCCTATAGTTCAATGGTCAATTCGGCAAAAGCAGTTCTACTCTCGGAAGATATTTCCACAAACACGCAAGCAGGAATCATCAGTCAATTTGATGAACAGTTTGTGGTTAGTGAAAAACTGAATTTGGGAGCCTCGTTTTCAGATGTAGTCTATCAAATTAAAACGCATGCTCCAACAGAAAAATTTGCTCAAGCATATATTAAAAACGCACAAGATTTTTTGGAAGTTGTTAGAGTTTTCAGATCACAAGAAATAGGTGAAATAATTGAAAGCCAATGAAAAGAATAGCAAAATTAACCGTCGTCGGAGCAGGACCGGGAGATGCAGAATTAATTACTATAAAAGGGATAATGGCCATCGAATCTGCGGATGTCATTTTGTACGATGCACTTATAAATACCTCTTTGTTAGAATATGCCTCGCCAAAAGCGGAACTTATATTTGTAGGTAAGCGCAAAGGTTGCTCTGCATATCAGCAAAATCAGA
>JBDSFP010000481.1:0-3752 GCA_039919415.1 Aquaticitalea sp.
TTCAGGATTCCGGAAGTTTCAATTTTTATCGTGTTTACGGCACCAATTTCTTTCGCCACGGTATCCAACTCGTCGAGGTAAGAAATAATACTTTCTTTATAAGGTGTCGTGACATTCAAGCCCAATAATTCGGGATGTTTTTTTAAGACGGACGGGAATTGGGAAATATCATCAATATCAAAATTCTCATAGGTATAGTCCAGCTCTTCAGATTCAAATTTTGCTGTGAAGTGCTTTTTTGAAAATGAATAGGAAATGTTTTTTCCTATCAGACCAAAATTAGGCATCTAGTTTGCGGGTTTTTTGTCCATACCATTCGAGAGCCAATACAATGAGTATTCCTACTGCAATATACGTAATTGCCAGATACGTCTCGTTATTCATATCCGGAATAAATCGCTCATAGTTGGAAACGATTTTTGTGCCTGTGGAGTCATATAGAAAATCGCCAGATTCTGAAAATTTGTAAATGGTCTTTTTCCAAGGCCAGACCACTCCTAAACTACCCAAAATAAAGCCGATAATCGCCGCTATGGTAATGTTTTTGTAATGTTTAAAAATATAAGTCAAAATATGAGAAAAGGTTACCAATCCCGTCACGGATCCCAAAGTGAAAACCGTGAGTACTTTCAGCAATCGAATGCGAGCCGGGTCGTGGATGAAATCAAAATTTCCCACGATGATTTCATAAAATGTGCCTGATAGTGCATTGACAGCGTCCACCAGCAACAGCACGTAATTGCCCAGCAAAATAAGGATAAAAGATCCAGAAAAGCCAGGAAGTGTCATCCCGGAAACACTAATGATTCCGCAGAAAAACACAAACCAAAGATTATCATTTTCCTTTGCAGGATCTAAAAAACTGATGCTCACCCCGATGATGATGCCAATCGCCATGGTTAGCAAAGTTTTGTAATTCCAAATTTTGAAATCCTTTTGAATATAGTAGATCGAACCTAAAATCATCCCAAAAAACAGACACCAGACATAGAGTTCATAATGGCTTAAGAAATAATCGAGAATTTTTGAAACACTAAAATAGCTGATGATTGTTCCCAAGAAAAGCAGACCTAAAAATCGGCCGTTGATGTAATGGTAGAAACTCTTAAATCGTCCATTCAACAAGAGCTTAAATGCTGTTTTATTTACTTTTTGAAGGGAATAAATGAATTCTTCATAAAATCCAGCCACAAAAGCGACGACACCACCCGAGACTCCCGGAACTTTATTCGCAGCTCCCATTCCAAGTCCTTTGATGACGAGAAAGAGTCGATCCATAAATGTTCGGGTGCTTTGCATATCAGTCCTTTTTGTCTCCAATTTTTTCAAGGATGAAAATAGTCAAAAAACCAACGAACATCAAGAGAATGGCAAAAACAAGTTGTGGATTGCCTTCATAATAATATGGTGAAATACTTTTTTCAACCAAAGGCATTTGGATACCTTCAGAATTGGTGGTCCAGGTCGAGACTTTTTTCCATGGCCATATCTTATTTAATGAACCAAAGATAAACCCTGTCAGAATTGCTAATGTGACATTGTGGTAATGTTTGAACAGCCATTTTAGCACATGACTAAAACTCAAAATACCGACCAAAGCACCCACAGCAAAGAGGGCAACTTTCTTAAAGTCAAAATCGTGCAAGGCATCGCTCAAAGTTTTATAAGCACCCAAGATGACCAGAATAAAAGCTCCTGAAATGCCCGGAAGAATCATCGCACAAATCGCCAATGCACCCGCAAAAAAAAGAAAATATGGATTATCATTGTTCGCCATGGAAGGCAATTGGGAAATGTAATAAGCGGCAAATGCCCCGATTGCAAAGGCAATGATAGCTGCCACATTCCATTTGGTAATCTGTTTGCCGACGAACCAAACACTCGCCACAATCAATCCAAAAAAGAAGGACCAAATAAGAACGGGTTGATGCTCAATTAAGTATTTTGCCAAACGCATGAACGATACAAAACTGATCAAAATCCCCGTCAGTAATGCCACTAAGAAATTGCCATTGAACTTTTTCCAAAAAGAAATGATACCCTCATTTTTAAAGATTTTCAAGAGGGAAAGATTGACGCCACTAATTGTGGAAATCAATTCTTCATAAATACCAGAAATAAAAGCAATGGTGCCTCCAGATACTCCGGGAACTGCGTCGGCCGCTCCCATTGCGATACCTTTTAAGGAAATCACCGCATAATCTTTAAAACGTCTTTGCATTGTTGAGACTTAATAACCATGCTAAAGGTATATAATTTTGGTAGAATGATTTTTAAGGAAATTTTATTTATGAAAGTATTGGCAAATTGTAAATACTCTTGCGTGGAACATCCTTGTCTGAATGTCAAAAAATCAAACATAACGATGGTCAAGCTTGTTCAGGAATAATCACTTGGTTTGGGTATAGAAAAATTAACCTAACTTCGATTTTGAATTTGCAATCAAGTCCTTTACCGACTTTTGATTCGCAATGTTCGGGAACAATTCCTCGATGAGAAAATCAAATTCAGGATTGAGAAGCAGACCATTTTTAAGGTGGTAAGAACCTTTTTCCGGTTCTAAAAGTGTGTAATAGATGCCGGCCAAACGAAATTCAATTTCTGCAGTTTCAGGGTAAAATTCTGCGGCTTGTATCAGGTTGAGGGCTGAAGCCTCACATTCGCCCAAACCGATCAGGATGTCCGCTCTATTGAGCCATGTGTCCAATTCATAATTACCAAGATCCAAGGTCATTTTGTAACCACGTTCTGCTTCTTCAAGAAAGTTCAATTGATGGTTGATTTGCGCATACAATTTCCAATAGAGCACATTCTCACAATCGATATTGATGGCTTTATTGATGTAATATAAAGCTTTCTGATAGTTTTGTTGTCTTCTGTAATATTTGGTAATCGCAATCCATCCTTTGTCCAAAAGCGGATCTTCATGAACAGTTTTATAGTAATATTGCATGGCCAAATCAAACTCTCCCAATTTTTCGTGGCAATTGCCCATACGCAGCAAAGCAAAAGACGTCGGCTCATCCAGCGCCAAGGTAATTTTGTAGTTCTCAATAGCTTCCGAATATTTCTTCTGTTTTTCCAATACCTTACCTTTTTCTAGATAGGCACCCACAAAAGTGTCATCGGAAATGATGGCAAAATCAAAGGCTGCCAATGCTTTGTCAAAATCCTTTAGGGTGAAATACTGGCGTCCCAATTGATGCCAAGCAACTTCGCTGTAAGGATTGTTGTCCAAATAATGGTTCAGGAAATCGATGGCCTCTGAATTTAAATCCAAGAAATCGAAACAATAAGTGATGTTATAAAGTGCGGAATAATCTTCATTGTCCAGTTCTAAGCATTTGATGAAGTAATTTTTGGCATTTTCAAACTGATCCAAAAACAAATATTCCATCCCAATCAGCGCATAGATATCTGCTTCATCATCCTCTTCCTCAATCAACTTCAAGGCGATCATCAACATGTCAATGGCTTTTTGGTGCTCATCACGTTTGGATAGAATGCTCGCTTTTTGAATGTAGATTTCTTCATTGGAAGGTTCCAACAGATAGAGTGCATCGAGTAATTTGTCTGCCATGTGCAGTTTATCCTCCAGCACATAGATTTCGACTTGAAACAGTTTAAGTGTCACAGAAGTAGGATGTTGTTCCAAGCCCATTTTGATGGCTTTCTTTGCGAGTGCTATTTTCCCAATTTCGAGATAGTGGTAGATGATGTTCTCAAATTCACCTGAATCAAAAAACAAAATG
>JBDSFP010000487.1:0-11085 GCA_039919415.1 Aquaticitalea sp.
ATTATTTGACAAAAAGATTTCCAATTTACAGGAAATACTTCCGATTTTGGAACCTGTGGCACAATCTGGTCGTCCATTATTGATCATAGCAGAAGATGTTGAAGGACAAGCCTTGGCAACATTGGTAGTCAACAAATTACGTGGCGGACTAAAAATTGCTGCTGTCAAAGCACCCGGATTTGGTGATAGACGCAAAGCAATGTTGGAAGATATTGCAGTTTTGACAGGGGGAACTGTGATTTCAGAAGAAAGAGGATTTTCATTGGAAAATGCAGATTTGAGCATGTTGGGAACTGCTGAAACAATCACTGTTGACAAAGACAATACAACAATTGTGAATGGTGCAGGAAATGCTTCTGACATCAAAGCTAGAGTCAACCAAATTAAAGCACAGATTGAAACTACAACATCAGATTACGACAAAGAAAAATTGCAGGAACGTTTGGCCAAATTAGCGGGTGGAGTTGCCGTATTGTATGTTGGTGCTGCAAGTGAAGTGGAAATGAAAGAGAAAAAAGATCGTGTTGACGATGCCTTGCATGCCACTAGAGCTGCTGTTGAAGAAGGCATTGTAGCTGGTGGTGGTGTTGCCCTAGTAAGAGCTAAATCAGTACTTGAAAAATTGGCTTCAGAAAACAACGACGAAGCCACGGGAATCCAAATTGTAGCACGCGCTATCGAATCACCTTTAAGAACCATAGTTGAAAATGCAGGTGGCGAAGGCAGTGTGGTAGTTGCAAAAGTGATGGAAGGCAAAAAAGACTTTGGTTTTGATGCCAAAACCGAAACCTACGTTGATATGCTGAAAGCTGGAATTATCGATCCTAAAAAAGTAACTCGAATAGCATTGGAAAATGCGGCGTCAGTTGCTGGAATGATTTTGACCACAGAATGTGCCTTGGTTGACATCAAAGAAGATTCACCAATGCCAATGGGCGGCGGCGGAATGCCAGGAATGATGTAAGTCGAAAGCCTCGACACTTCAATTATAAAAAAACGCCTCATGAGATTGAGGCGTTTTTGTTTATTAGTAGTGCATGACTTCAGTGTTTAATCTTTTTTGTACTTCAATTTGTAATAGTAAAACGCTGGTAATAATAACAATAATAGCAGAGGCTGAATCAAAAAACGTCTGATATTGAAAAAGATATAATAGTCTGCTTGACTTGGATTGATCACAAAATATAAAAAGAAAATAATGAGAATAACAAATGCCACTCCATAGATCAATGCCGAAAACTTCACAATATTTTTGTCCTTGAAGAACAGATAAATAATGCCCAAGGAAATTCCCGAATTCAGAGCATAACGCAAGATTGTGAACATAACCAACTTAAAAATTTCACGACGTGGATTGTCGATATACAGATAATCATTTTGGAAAAATGTCAAATACGGATCGTAGAACAGTTCGTTTTCAAAAGCCCTGATAAAAATCAACCCTCCGAAGAGCACCAAAAGCAATATCATTTTGAAAACATTCGTCATCCTTTCTCTTTTAGATTGGAAAAACGATTGACCCAAAACATCCAAAGCAAAAATACCATTCCATAGATAATCAATGGGAAAATCACGGTGTGCAGTTCTTGACTTCGCCAAGGATAATGGTATAACCCTATTGACAAGATGGCAATTCGTAACAAATTGACCACGTAAATAAGGACACTTCCAGCCAATATAAATAAAAACGTCGTCTTGAATTTTCCGGCAAATGCAATCATAAACGAAATAAACAAAATGATGATGCTGATGGAATTGCAGCCTTCCACAATCCTCGCCACAAATTTTTTGTTGATAAGCAGTTTCATTGATAGTTCATTGGGATGTGGGGCAACAGCAACATCATAACCAAAAGTCTGTAATAGATATTGACTTTGCTCAGCGACCACATGCGTCAAATAATCTGGGTAATATTTGGAACCATCGGAAACATCCAAATACAATTTATAAGCAAACGTCAACACAGCATACACCAGTAAAAAAGTGAGAATAAACTTGATGACCGATTTGTATTTGACAATTAGATCCTTCAAAAATTCTGTTTTGGTTTGTTAAATTTATATAAAATAAGAAACCAAATTACGCTTTTGTAATACTTTTACCAAAACTTTTTGAACTATGACTTTTGCAGAACTCAAGCCACAGGTACTGACCATAATTTCCAGGAAAGATTCCAAATTTGATAAACGCTTGCTCGAAATCTGCCATTTGTTGGAAGCCAACGTACAACACTACAATTGGGTCGGATTTTATTTTAGAAATGGCGATAAGGAAGAATTAAAGTTAGGTCCTTACATCGGTGCGCCAACCGATCATACAATCATTCCCTTTGGTAAGGGAATTTGTGGACAAGTGGCGGTAAGCAACCAAAACTTTGTAGTTCCAGATGTGACCGCCCAAGACAATTACATTGCTTGCAGCATCACTGTGAAAGCTGAAATAGTAATCCCAATTTTTGTGAATGGGGAAAATATTGGACAGCTTGATATCGATTCGAACACGCCTGATCCTTTTACAGAAGCAGATGAACGCTTTTTGGAGTTTGTCTGCAGACAAGTTTCGTCCATTATCAAATAAGTTGTCATACGCAGAAATTCCAATAAAAAAATTCCAAAATCCAATAACGACTTATATTTTTGTGATTTGGAATTTTCTTTTATTTGGAATTTAATTCTTTACATTCCCGTCCGTATCGCCTCCACAGGATCCAATCGCGAAGCAGAAATTGCAGGAAGCACTCCAGAAATAAGTCCGATGATGGTGGAAAGTATAAAGCCCAAAAACATATTGCCCGCCGAAAGTACAAATTCAAAATCTCCCGAAAAATGCGAGGCAATTTTGGAACCCACAAAGACGAGCATCAGCCCAACGACGCCTCCAATTACCGCAAGGACAACAGCCTCAATCAAAAATTGAAACAAAATAAATCGGTTTTTTGCTCCCAAGGATTTTTGGATCCCTATTAAATTGGTGCGTTCCTTGACACTGACAAACATGATGTTGGCTATCCCGAATCCACCAACCAACAGCGAAAATCCGCTGATGATCCATCCCATCAGGTTCATCGTCCTAATTATGCCATCAATGGCATCGGTCATTCCAGACATTTTATTCACGAAAAAATTATCGGATTCGTCTGCTTTCAAGCCTCTATAAAACCTGAACTTTTGTTTTAACACTCCTTCAAAAGCTCCCATATCGACACCTTTTTCAGGTTTGATGATGACAGCACCTGGAATGCCATTGGAACCGCCGTTTTTAAAACGTCTCACAAAATTAACAGGCACATACGCCTTATCATCTGGCGAATCGAAAAAACCAGAGCCGAATTTTTTCATGACTCCAATGACTGTTAATTTACGGCCATAAATGCGGACTTGTTTTCCAATGGGATTGCTGTTTTTAAAAAGATTTTCAGAAATGGAATATCCCAAAACCACAACTGGAGCTCCCGCAACAGATTCGGATTCAGTATAAAACCGGCCCTCGCCAATCTTGATGCTCTCAATGTCGTAAATTTCTTGTGAGACTGGTGTAACATCAACTCCCGCAATGGTTTCCGAACCATATTTAACGGTCTCCCCAGACCCAAACATCACGTAAGCAACCGCTTCTACATCGGGAACATTCCGTTTTACGAATTCATAATCACCATATTCAGCTTGTGGAAAATTATCACGTTGCCATCGTGGCACTTGGGTGGGTCCAAAAGAAAATTTTGTGAGATAAATTGTATTCTTATCTAACCCTGAAAGCTTGTCCTTGATATTTCGATCCAGGGAATCCACAGCTGCCAAAACGGCTATTATTGAAAAAATTCCTATGGTCACGCCCAACAAAGACAGGAAAGTTCTCAATTTATTATTGGTCAACGCGCTGATGGCAAACAAAAAACTTTCTTTGAATAAGCGTAAGTAAAGTAACATGAATTTAGGCTGTTTTAAAACGAATTTAAAGATAGGACGTTTTTAACAATTTTTTGTTACAAAAAACCTAAATAAACTACTGAAAGATGGCTACGATTCTCTTTAAGAATATGTATTTTTGCACTTTAAAATCACACCACTACATCATGAGCAAAAACAAATTGATTAAATCGGCTTTAATTTCCGTTTTCAACAAGGAGGGATTGGAACCTATTGTAAGACAATTGGACGCTTTTGGAGTTAAAATCTATTCGACAGGTGGCACCGAAATGTTTATTAAAAACCTCGGAATCAATGTCATTCCAGTCGAAGAAGTGACTTCCTATCCTTCCATTTTGGGTGGACGCGTCAAAACCTTACACCCCAAAGTTTTTGGAGGCATTTTGAACCGACAAAACAATGTAAGCGACGTGGCTGAATTGGAAGCCTTTGACATTCCACAAATTGATTTAGTGATTGTTGACCTGTACCCTTTTGAAAATACGGTAGCTTCTGGAGCGAGCGATGCGGATATTATTGAAAAAATAGATATAGGTGGAATATCCTTGATTCGTGCGGCAGCCAAAAATTATGCGGATGTGATTTGCGTATCTTCCATGGATGATTATTCTGAATTTTTGGAACTGCTCAAATCCCAAAGCGGAGACACCACTAAAGCAGACCGAAAACATTTTGCAGCAAAGGCCTTCAATGTGTCCTCACATTATGATACCGCAATTTTCAACTATTTCAATAAAAACCATGAAATAGCTGTTTTAAAAATAAGTGAACTCAAAGGAAATGTGTTGCGTTATGGCGAAAATCCGCATCAAAAAGGATTTTTCTTTGGAAATTTTGATGCCATGTTCACAAAACTTCATGGCAAGGAATTGAGTTATAACAACCTTTTGGATGTGGATGCCGCAGTCCATTTGATGAATGAATTCAATAATGACTCACCTACGTTTGCCATCTTAAAACACAATAACGCTTGTGGGATTGCCCAACGGGAAACCATTCATCAAGCTTATGTGGATGCACTTGCAGGCGATCCAGTTTCGGCCTTTGGAGGCATATTGATATGTAACACAGAAATCGACAAAGCAACGGCAGAAGAAATTCATGATCTGTTTTGTGAAGTAGTGATTGCTCCCTCATTTTCTGCTGAAGCTTTGGCAATTTTAAAAGGGAAGAAAAACAGAATTTTATTGATTTTGAACTCTGTCATATTGCCTCAAACAACCGTAAGAAGTTGCTTGAACGGTTTATTGGTTCAAGATAAAGATACTATCACAGATGCTCTGGAACATTTGTCGTATGCCACCAACAATAAACCCAACGAAAACGAGTTAGAAGATTTGATCTTTGCATCCAAAATTTGCAAACACACCAAATCGAACACCATAGTTTTAGTCAAAAACAAACAATTATGTGCAAGCGGGACAGGACAGACCAGTCGTGTGGACGCCTTGAACCAAGCAATTCACAAAGCACAATCCTTTAAATTTGATTTGCAAGGAGCCGTAATGGCCAGCGATGCGTTTTTTCCATTTCCCGATTGTGTGGAAATTGCAGACAACGCAGGCATCACAGCAGTCATTCAACCTGGAGGTTCGATTAAAGATGAATTGAGCATTGATTATTGCAATAATAGCAACGTGTCCATGGTATTTACAGGAACACGCCATTTTAAACATTAATAATTTCTGCGAAGGCAGAATCTTTTGAATTTGAGACGAATTTTTTCATTTTTAAAAATCAAAAAGTCCTATCTAAAATTCAATAAATAACCTATATTATTAAATTCATAATATTTAGTAAGTTTTATTACATTTACAACTACAACCAAAAACGAGTATCAACCTTACAATTAACAGACGCCGATGGGATTTTTTGATTTCTTGACAGAAGAAATAGCTATAGATTTAGGAACAGCCAACACATTGATCATTCATAACGACAAAGTGGTGGTCGACAGTCCTTCGATAGTTGCCAGAGACCGCATTACAGGGAAAATTATTGCCGTAGGCAAAGAAGCCAGCATGATGCAAGGTAAAACGCACGAAAATATCAAAACTATCCGTCCATTGAAAGATGGTGTCATTGCCGATTTTGATGCCTCGGAACAGATGATCAATCTATTCATTAAAAATATTCCAGCGCTCAAAAAGAAATTTTTCAATCCGGCTTTGCGAATGGTTGTTTGTATCCCATCAGGAATTACGGAAGTGGAAATGCGGGCTGTAAAGGAAAGTTGTGAACGTGTCAATGGAAAAGAAGTTTATTTGATACATGAGCCAATGGCTGCTGCAATAGGAATTGGTATCGACATCATGCAACCAAAAGGAAATATGATTGTTGATATCGGTGGAGGAACTACCGAAATCGCAGTAATTGCGCTTGGTGGAATTGTGTGCGACAAATCGGTTAAAGTGGCTGGAGATGTTTTTACAAACGACATTGTTTACTACATGCGCACGCAACATAACCTTTATGTTGGCGAGCGGACTGCAGAAAAAATAAAAATACAAATCGGTGCTGCGACCGAGGATTTGGATTTGCCACCCGAGGAAATGAGCGTCCAAGGACGAGATCTTTTGACAGGAAAACCTAAACAGGTTCAAATCTCCTACAGGGAAATAGCCAAAGCACTTGATAAATCCATTCTGCGAATAGAGGATTCTGTTATGGAAACCTTATCTCAAACACCCCCAGAATTGGCCGCAGACATATACAACACAGGCATTTATATGGCTGGAGGTGGATCCATGCTTCGTGGCCTGGACAAACGTTTATCCCAAAAAACCGATTTGCCGGTTTACATTGCCGAAGATCCATTGCGCGCGGTGGTAAGAGGAACAGGAATCGTGCTTAAAAACCTTCCACGATATAAGAGCATCCTGATAAAATAGTAAACAGAAATGCAACAAATAATCAATTTTGTTATTCGAAACAAAACATTCCTTTTGTTTTTGTTGCTGTTTGGACTATCATTGGTTTTCACGATTCAATCACATTCATATCATAAAAGTAAGTTTATAAGTTCCGCCAATTTTTTTACTGGTGGCATTTATAAAACCACCAATGGCATTGGGCAATATTTCAACCTAAATGATAAAAACAAGGCACTTATTGAAGAAAATAGACATTTGAGAAATGTACTCTTCAATTTAGATTTGGACACCCTCAATGTCTCTTCCATAGACAGCACCCTTCTTGGCGATCATTATAAATTCACAAGTGCTGATGTTTTAAAGAACAGTTATGATCTGTCAAATAATTATTTGACCATTAACAAAGGGAAAAAACTTGGCATCCAACAGGATTTTGGGGTAATCACATCCAAAGGTATAGTTGGCATCGTTGAAAACACTTCCAGAAATTATGCAACCGTTCTTTCTATATTGAGCAAAAAGAACCGGATCAACGCACAGCTCAAAAAAACGAGTCATATTGGTTCTTTAATGTGGAATGGCAAATCTTCTGAGTTTGTCCAGTTGGTCGATATTTCAAAATTTGCACCTGTTGCAGTTGGGGATACTATTATGACCGGCGGACAATCGGCGATTTTCCCAAAAGGAATTTTAATTGGTAAGGTTTCAGATTTTTCCTTGGATGTTGGAGGCGACACATACACCATCAATATTCGACTTTTCAATGACATGACCAACGTCGGCCATGTTTATATCATTGAAGATTTGAACGCTACAGAACTGAAATCTTTGCAAAACCAAAGTAATGAATAGCAATACTTTTAATAGCATTCTTCGCTTTGTGGTCTTGGTTTTGGTACAAGCCTTAGTACTGAACCATGTCAACTTTTTGGGCTATATCAATCCATATCCTTATATTTTGTTCATCATTCTTTTTCCTGTGAACAACAATCGCACTTTATTTGTGTTATTGGCATTTTTGTTGGGATTGAGTGTTGATTTATTTACCGATTCTGGTGGGATTCATGCAGCGGCCTGTGTGACCATTGCCTATATCAGACCACCAATTTTAAAATTCTCATTTGGTACCGTTTATGATTATCAAACCATAAAATTCCATCAAACCGAATTGGGAAGCCGCTTAGGCTATTTTGCCATCATCATTGTCATTCATCATTTCATATTGTTTACAATGGAGGTGTTTAACATTGCCGATATAATATTAATCTTGAAAAAAACGTTATTCTCAAGTATATTTACTATACTGTTGTGCATCATCATCACTATTTTATTCAGCCCTAAACGTAAATGAGAAAACTGTTACTTTTTACAATCATTGCTTCGGTCGGAGTTATATTCATTGCACGTTTGTTCTATCTGCAAATCTATAAACCCGATGTCTATAATCTGTATGAAGATAATGCCATCCGCAAGGTTTACGATTATCCAAAACGCGGCTATATCTACGATAGGCATGGCGCACTTTTGGTTGCCAATCAGCCGTCTTATGATGTCATGGTCATTCCCCGTGAGGTAAAACCTTTGGATACGCTAGAACTGTGTTCGCTTCTGAAAATAAAGAAACAGGATTTTATCGATATTTATAATAAAGCCTACAATTATTCGCCTCGTTTACCGTCAGTATTCATTCCACAATTGTCCAGGAATGACTTTGCCATGCTTCAGGAAAAAATCAGGAAATTCGAAGGTTTTTATATCCAAAAGCGTAGTTTGAGGGATTACCAAAGATCGATTGGTGCCAATGTTTTAGGTGATATAGGAGAGGCAAATGAATATATTATTGAGCACAATCCTTATTACAAAATGGGCGACCTTTTAGGCAAACAAGGTGTCGAGCAAACCTATGAAGAAGTGTTGCGAGGTGTCAAAGGTATTAAGTTCATTCAAAAAGACCGATTCAATCGCGATATTGCATCATTTAAAGAAGGAGTTTATGACACGTTGCCACAATCAGGTCGTGACATTACCATAACCATTGATGCCACACTCCAGGAATATGGCGAACTGTTGATGAAACACAAGCGTGGAGGAATTGTTGCCATTGATCCGACTTCGGGAGAGATTCTCGCAATGATTTCCGCTCCAACTTATGATCCAAATTTGTTGGTCGGCAGACAACGTTCCGTAAATTTTACAAAACTTTACAATGATACCATAGGGAAACCATTGTACGACCGAGGACTTCAAGCTATGTATCCTCCAGGTTCTCCCTTTAAAATTTTAAATGCCCTCATTGCTTTGCAAGAAAAAGTGGTTACGACGGAAGATCGCTTTAGCTGCAATCATGGGTACAGTTATGGAGGTCGAAAAATGGCTTGCCATAACCATCCAAGTCCACTCGCTATGAATGGTGGCATATATAATTCCTGTAATGCCTATTTTGCAAATGTTTATCGAAGAATCATTGATAAATATCCCGATCCAGCGAGAGGAATGGATATTTGGAGCAAACATGTAAAAAGCTTCGGATTGGGCAATTATCTCAATAATGATTTATCTGTTGGTCAACCCGGTAAAATTCCAGACAGCGGCACTTACGACAGACTTTATGGTAAAAATCATTGGGGAAGCACCTATAATTTATCTAATGCCATTGGGCAGGGCGAAGTTTTGACCACTCCTATCCAATTGGCCAATATGGCGGCTGCCATTGGTAATCGTGGCTATTATTACACGCCTCATATCATCAAGGACATTCAAGGAGGAAAAATCGATTCTACTTATACAAAACCCATCTATACGACCATTGATAAAGAAAATTTTGAGCCCATTGTACAAGGGATGTTTGATGTATATAACTTTGGAACAGCATCAACCCTGCAAGTGCCTGGCATCGAAATTTGTGGTAAGACTGGAACGGCTGAAAATTTTATAAAAATCGAAGGCGTAAAAACGCAATTGACCGACCATTCCATTTTCGTAGCGTTTGCGCCAAAAGACCATCCCACTATTGCCATTGCGGTATTTGTGGAAAATGGATATTGGGGAAGTCGTTTTGCAGGTCGGATTGCCAGTTTGATGATTGAAAGATATATCAAGGGTGAAATTACACGAACCGATATGGAAACCTATGTTTTGACACATGGGCTTGAAAGTGAATATGAAAAGCCTTACTCTGGACAACCATTCACTATAAACAAAGGTGCCATTATAGACAATATTCCTCCGGAGAAATATGACACGGAGCTCAAAGCCCTAAACAGTTTAAATTTAAAGGCCAAATCCCACCAATAAGAATGCAAGGAGACTCAAAAGGCTTTCGTTTGGATTGGATAACCATCGTACTATTTTTGCTTTTAGTGGGCTTTGGATGGGTTAATATTCTCTCGGCTTCACATCAAGGGGACATCGTAAATTATTTTGATATAGATCAACCTTATGGGAAGCAAGCGGTTTTCATTTTGATGACCATTGTATTGATTATATTAACCTTGGCCATTGAAGCCAAATTTTATGAACGATTTGCAAGCATCATTTATTTTATTTCCTTGCTGTCACTTGTTGGATTATTTATTTTTGGAAAAAATGTAAATGGCGCCATTTCGTGGTATGCCATTGGCGGTATGACCTTGCAACCCAGCGAATTCGCCAAATTTGCAACCTCGCTCGCAGTGGCAAAATATATTAGCGATTTACAGACGAATATCAAATCTTTAAAAGACCAATTGCGATGAATTGCCATCATATTGGTGCCTTCTATTTTGATTTTATTGCAGAACGATGCAGGAAGTACCATTGTATATGCTTCTTTCTTTTTTGTCTTTTACAGGGAAGGCTTACAGCAAATCTATCTCATCATTGGAGTGGTCATCATTGTACTATCAATTATTTCCTTGAAATTTGGAATTGTCCTCACTGCCATTGTGTGTGCCCTGATTATTTTTGGAATTCATTTTTTCGGAAAACGAAGACGACCGATGCTCATTAAGACCATTGGTATATTTTTGCTCTGTGTTGGATTTTCGTTTGGAGTCAAATATTTTTACGAGAATATTTTGAAGGAACACCAACAAAATAGAATCAGTTTGTGGCTACGCTTGGAAACAGACCCTGAGAAATTGCAGGCAATGAAAAAAACCATCATGTACAACCTCAACGAATCTGAAAAAGCTATCAGTTCTGGTGGCTTGGCTGGCAAAGGATTTTTGCAAGGAACACGTACTACTGGTAAATTTGTCCCTGAACAGCACACTGATTATATTTTTAGTACGGTTGGTGAAGAATGG
>JBDSFP010000490.1:0-5100 GCA_039919415.1 Aquaticitalea sp.
CTCCCGGCATTTGAAGAATGGACAAAACTGAATCCCAGCCATCGATTGAATGACTGCTTTTTATTGGGACACCAATTACTGGAAGGGGAGATAAAGAAGCAATCATTCCAGGCAAATGTGCGGCACCACCAGCACCAGCGATTATGACTGCAAAACCTCTGGCATGAGCGTTTTTTCCATAATCAAACAATTTTTCCGGGGTGCGATGGGCGGAAACAATATCGACTTCATTTTCAATGCCAAATTCTTTCAATATATCAATGGCTTCCTGCATGATTGGGAGGTCGCTTTTACTTCCCATGATGATTCCTACTTTATTCATAAATTCTCAATTTTCAAATTCTAAATTCCAACAAAATTATATTGTAATTTGGTGCTTGATATTTATTTATTCACTTATCACTTTAATCAATTTCTTAACATCTTCTGCAACTTTTCTCGCGGCATTCAAATCCTCATTCACAACGGTCACATGTCCCATTTTACGGAAAGGGCGGGTTTGCTTTTTGCCATAAATATGTGGTGTGACACCTTCCATTTGCATGATTTGTTCAATATTTTGATAAACTACATTTCCCGTAAAACCTTCTGCTCCCACCAAATTGACCATGACGCCAGCGACTTTGTTGTCGGTTTTTCCTAATGGTAAACCCAAAACACATCGTAAATGCTGCTCAAATTGTGAAGTGTAACTCGATTCTATAGTGTGATGTCCTGAGTTGTGAGGTCTTGGAGCCACTTCATTGACTAGAATCTCATCGTCTTCGGTCTGAAATAGTTCTACAGCCAACAAGCCCACATGATTGAAGGCTTTTGAAACTTTCAAAGCAATTTCTTGAGCTTTGATCGCAACTGTGGTATGGATTCTTGCTGGACAAATCACATATTCCACCTGATTGGCTTCGGGATGAAATTCCATTTCCACAGCAGGATAAGTTTTTAATTCGCCTTTGACATTTCTTGCAACGATGACTGCCAATTCATTCTTAAAAGGCACCAAGGTTTCTGCAATACATTCGCCATCTTTCAAATCTTTCAAATCATCCTTGCTTCTCACTATTTTCACACCCTTGCCGTCATAACCAAATTGGGCTGTTTTCCAAACAAATGGCAAATGCAATCCACCATTATCAATGGCATCTTCAATTTCGGAAACATAAGCAAAACGGACAAATTCAGCCGTTGGAATGCCATTATCAACATAAAACAATTTCTGTCTGGCTTTGTTTTGAATGGTTCTCAAAGTGTTTGAAGAAGGGTACACTTTAATGCCTTCCTTTTCCAAAGTTTCCAAAGCATCAACATTGACGTTTTCAATTTCTATGGTCAGGACATCTACCTTCTTGCCAAATGCAACAACAGTTTTATAATCCATCAAATCGCCCTTTGTGAATGCATTACAGGCAATTCTGCAAGGAGCATCGTCACTTGGGTCCAACACACAGGTGTGAATGTCGAACTTTCGGGTTTCGTTGAGCATCATTTTGCCTAATTGGCCACCACCAAGAATACCGAGTTTAAAATCTGAAGAAAAATAGTTCATGTTTATCTCCGCAAAGGGAAATTCTTTTTAAATTTATAACAATAACGGCACAAAAATACGGCGAAACTCTGAAAATCGTAAATCAAATACCGAAATTTCGGGAGTAAATTGTAAATCAAAACCGTATCTTTGCACTTTTAAAAATCGATTGCCTTGATAAAACTTCACGACTTATATTTTAAACCTTTTATTTCCGAACAGGAAATAATGGATACAGTTGCTCGCATGGCCAAAGAAATTGCCAATGACCTGGGAGATGAGATTCCCGTTTTCATTGGTATTTTAAACGGTTCGTTCATGTTTGTGAGTGATTTTGTAAAGAAATTTCCCAAACCTTGTGAAGTGACTTTTATCAAATTGGCATCTTATGAAGGTGTAAAATCTACCGATGATATCCAACGTTTGATAGGTCTGACACAGGATTTATCAGGAAGAACGGTCATTATTCTAGAAGATATCATTGATTCGGGAAAAACACTCGAGGAAATCCATCGGATTTTTAATAACGAAAACGTCAAGGAACTTAAAATAGCGACCTTATTTTACAAGCCCGAAGCATATAAAAAGGATTTCAAACTTCATTATGTTGGAATTGAGATTCCAAACAAATTCATTGTAGGATACGGTTTGGATTTTGATGGATTGGGACGTGATATTCCTGAAATTTACCAGCTTAAAACAACACAACATATGACAAATATTGTCCTATTTGGACCTCCAGGAGCAGGAAAAGGAACACAAGCCAATTTCTTAAAGGAAAAATATGATTTAATCCACATTTCCACAGGCGATGTGTTTCGATATAATATCAAAAATGAAACTGCTTTGGGCATGTTGGCGCAGTCTTATATGGATAAAGGTGAATTGGTGCCAGACCAAGTAACCATAGATATGTTAGCTGCTGAAGTAGAGAAAAATGAAGGGGCGAAAGGTTTTATATTTGATGGTTACCCACGAACTGATGCACAAGCAAAAGCCTTGGATGAATTATTGACTGATAAAGATTCAGAAATTTCTGCAATGATCGCTTTGGAAGTTGATGACGAAGTTTTGGTGCAACGTTTATTGGAACGTGGTGTCACCAGCGGTCGACCCGATGATTCCAACGAAAAAGTAATCAGAAATCGTGTTAAAGAATACTACAAAAAAACTGCTATACTTAAAGATTACTATCAAGCAAAAAACAAATATTTTGGTGTTGATGGGGTTGGTAGTATTGAAGAGATTACACAGCGATTGAGTAATGTGATTGATAAACTGTAACAAATTCCTGCGAAGGCAGGAATCTCATGATATATGTTCAACTTTTGAAGTTTGATGGTAAGTTTATTCAAAATCTCAACTTCATAAATTAAGATTTCCGCCTTCGCGGAAATGACAAAACCCCGATTCATGACCGAAGGAAACTTTGTAGATTACGTAAAAATGAACGTCACTTCCGGCAACGGAGGCAAAGGTTCCATGCACTTGCATCGAGAAAAGTTCATCACTAAAGGTGGACCTGATGGTGGTGATGGAGGACGAGGTGGACACGTCATCTTACGAGGGAACGAAAATCTATGGACCTTGCTGCATTTGAAGTTCAAAAAACACATTCAAGCGGGACATGGGGAACATGGAAGCAAAAGTAGAAGTACAGGAGCTGATGGCGAAGACGTGTATGTGGATGTCCCATTAGGAACTGTTGTTAAGGATGCTGAAACTGATGCGGTTCTTTTTGAAATTACAGAGAATGGCGAAGAAAAGATCATCGTTGAAGGCGGGATGGGAGGGCTTGGTAACTGGCATTTTAGAACCTCTACCAACCAAACACCAAGACATTCCCAACCTGGTAAGCCAAAGCAGGAAAGAGACATTCTTATGGAACTCAAAGTTCTGGCTGATGTAGGTCTAGTAGGTTTCCCAAATGCGGGAAAATCAACCTTATTGTCAGTGATAACCTCTGCAAAACCAAAAATTGCCGATTACGAGTTCACCACCTTAAAACCGAATTTGGGAATCGTGGAATATCGTGACTTTAAAACCTTCGTTATGGCAGACATTCCTGGAATAATCGAAGGCGCAGCAGAAGGCAAAGGACTTGGGCATTATTTCTTGAGACATATTGAGCGTAATTCCATTTTGTTGTTTCTGATTCCTGCCGATGCCAAAGACATCCATAAACAATACGAAATTCTTCTCGACGAACTCCGTCGCTACAACCCAGAAATGCTTGACAAGGATCGCTTGATTGCCATCTCCAAATGTGATATGTTGGATGATGAACTCAAAGCTGAATTGAAAGTAGAACTGGACAAAACACTTCCTATTGATTATATGTTCATCTCCTCCGTAGCTCAACAAGGGATTACCGAGTTGAAGGATAGACTTTGGAAGCTGCTGAATAATTAGTTTTTGGTCAAGCTTATTCTCAAAATACTTACCTCAGAGAATTTTTTACACCCTCATTTACCAACGAACTTCTTAAGGATAGCTTTAGATTTCTTCAATAAATTGCTTTAAAATATTTTGTTTCGATGGGTTTATCAAAATATATCAATGTGATTAGAGGAGACGTTATGCGGAACCTTACCAAGAATATAGGTAAATCCTATTCAGGTTATATTAAGGGCGTCATATCTAATAAGGAAATTAATAGTGTCCTTATTTGTAGACCAAATCATAGATTGGGAAATTTGATTTTAATTACACCACTTATTCAGGAAATTGTGGAAACGTTTCCGGATTGCAAAATAGATTTGTTTGTCAAGGGAAATCTTGGAGCCATTCTATTTAAAAATTACAGAAATATTGACAGGATCATTCAATTACCGAGAAAACCTTTTAGTAATATCCTAAATTATGTCAACATTTGGATACGTCTTAAAAATAGACATTATGATATTGCCATCAATGTAGATAACGATTCATCTTCCGGAAGACTTTCGACACAGTTTTCTAACTCAACTTATAAAATTTATGAAATGGAAGGCTGCGAGAAAACCCAAGAAGAAATTAAAGAAAACATCCATATAGCAAAAGGATCCATAAACAATTTCAGAACGTTCATGTCCCAATTGGGTGTTTCAAGTAACCATGATAGTTTTCCTTTGCTCAATCTGAAATTATGCTCTTTGGAAATTGAAGCAGGAAAAAATACATTGCGCACACTGGTAAATAATGACAAAAAGACCATTTGTATTTTTACCTATGCCACTGGCAAAAAATGCTATTCCACAATGTGGTGGGAAGAGTTCTATGAACGATTGACATTAGAGTATCCCCAATACAATTTGATAGAAATATTACCAGTGGAAAATGTGTCGCAAATAGCATTTAAAGTACCATCATTTTATAGCAGAGATATTCGACAAATTGGAGCACTCATAGCCAATACATCCGTTTTTGTAGGTGCAGATAGCGGCATTATGCACTTGGCGAGTTCTACTCAAATACCTACTGTCGGATTGTTTTCTGATACCGACTATAAAAAATATGAACCCTATGGTAACCAAAGTTTGTCTATAAACACTAAAAACACAACTATAGATGATCATATTCAAATCTTGAACAAAATT
>JBDSFP010000014.1:0-3819 GCA_039919415.1 Aquaticitalea sp.
GGAGAAACTGCGAGTCCAGAAGAGGCACAGGAAATGCATGCGTTTATAAGAAAAACTTTGGCTGACAAATATGGACAGGAAGTCGCTAATGGTGTTTCTATTTTGTATGGAGGTAGTGTAAAACCAAACAATGCGAAAGAGATTTTCTCCAAAAATGATGTCGATGGAGGTTTGATTGGTGGCGCTTCATTGAATGCAGAAGACTTTTTTGCCATTGTGAATGCTTTTTAGATAGAAATTTAAATTTCTCTGTGTAGCTTTGAGCTTTTCTACCTAAATCTCTGTCTATTAACCTCAAATACTATTTATATTTTCAAATGTCCAACACCATTTACATAGGTTATAATTTCCAAATTGAACCTTTACAGCCAGCTTCAGAAATCCTTATTGCTGAATTGGGTTATGCAGGTTTTGAAAGTTTTGTGGAAAACGAAGATGGCGTTTCTGCATATATTCAAAAAGAGAAATGGAATGTGAATATTTTAGAGGATATCCATATTTTGAAATCCGAGGAATTTGAAATTGCTTACAGTTTTGCAGAAATTGAACAAATCAATTGGAACGAGGAATGGGAAAAGAATTTTAATCCCATCATTGTAGATAATATCTGTTCAGTTCGTGCGCCTTTCCACGAAAAACCAAATACAGAATACGATATTGTCATCGAGCCTAAAATGAGCTTCGGCACAGGACATCATGAAACGACACACATGATGATTCAACATATTTTAAAGACTGATTTCAACAACAAATCAGTATTGGATATGGGGTGTGGCACTGGCGTTTTGGCTATTTTGGCAGAAATGAAAGGCGCCATTTCCATTGATGCCATCGATTATGACAATTGGTGCTATCTGAACAGTATGGAAAATATCCAACGAAATAAGTGCCAAAATATAACTGTTTTGGAAGGTGATGCAAGTTTGTTGAAACATCAAAAGTACGAGATTATCATTGCCAACATCAACCGGAACATTTTGTTGAACGACATGAAGACTTATATCAAATGTCTGAAGCCAAACGGACTTCTTTTCTTGAGTGGATTCTACACAGATGACATTCAAATTATCCAAGAAGAATGCAATAAACACGATTTAAAACTCGTTGAAAGGTTGGAAAATAATAATTGGGTTGCTTTAAAATTCGTAAATTAGCTGAAAGCTGAAAGCTGGAAGCTGGAAGGCAACTTTTTATTTAATTAGAAACTCAAATTACCTTTAATCATGAATGTTGAAGATATTCTTTTCCTCTTTGGGGAAACCGAAGGTTCGATGAAGCCCATTATTAAAATGAATATTCTGAACCAAATGTCCGAAGGACAATGGGGCAACCCTAAAGAGAAAATTCAAGAAGATCTACTTGTTGATACTTTGGAACAAGAGCTCAATGAAATTGTTTTGTACAATGATGATGTCAATACCTTCGACCATGTCATTGATACATTAATATATGCTTGTGAACACACGCCCGAACAAGCCGAACAATGTTCAATTTTAGTGCATTACAAGGGAAAATGTACCGTTAAAACTGGTGAATATAAGGAATTGGAACCACGTTGCACTATGTTGTTGGAGGCTGGATTGAGTGCGGAGATTGTTTAATTCATTTAGGAATTGTAAAGACCTGACAGGTTTCAAAAACCTGACAGGTCTGATGTTTTAGAAATTTGCGCCTCTGCGACTCTGCGAGAATTTACAAAGTTGAAGGACACACAAAATCCGTCAACGGCAAATCGGTTTTTTTAATCGCCCCAAAACCTCCAGCTATATCCACTACCTGATCAAACCCTCGCGCCTTTAAGATAGACGCAGCAATCACAGAGCGATACCCGCCAGCACAATGGACGTAATACGTTTTTTCTTTATCCAAGTGATTCATGTTTTGATTGATATCATCCAAAGCGAAATGTTGTGCGTTTTCCAGATGTGAGGAGGCGAATTCACCATCTTTACGTACATCCAAAATATTGACTTCCTGATTTTTTACACGTTGTGAAAATTCATCTGCAGAAATTGATTCTAAAGTTTCCACTTCATTTCCTGCTGCGTGCCAAGCCTTGATGCCACCTTTCAAATAACCCAAAGTATTATCATAGCCAACTCGAGATAAACGTGTCACAGCTTCTTCACTTTTTCCTTCAGGAACCACAAGAACCAAAGGTTGCTTCAAATCAGTAATCAAAGCGCCTACCCAGGGTGCAAATTGGCCGTTAAGCCCAATAAATATGGAATTTGGGATATGACCTTTATTGAAGTCACTTTCAGAACGTACATCCAAAACCATCGCTTCTTCATGGTTGGTCATCGCTTCAAAATCCGCTGGACTTAAAGGTACATTTCCCGTTTCCAACACTTTTTCGAAGGCATCATATCCTGTTTTGTTCAGCATCGCATTTTTTGCAAAATATTGTGGAGGTGGAGGCATGCCATCCAACACTTCTTTGACGAATTCTTCTTTTGTCATATCGGCACGCAAGGCGTAATTGGTTTTCTTTTGGTCGCCAATCGTTCCCACTGTTTCCTTGCTCAAATTCTTTCCACAGGCTGATCCTGCACCATGAGCTGGATAGACGATGACGTCATCCGCTAATGGCATGATTTTCTCTCGCAATGAATCGTAGAGCAATTCCGCTAAATCCTCTTTGGTCAACTCTGATTTAATGGCTAAATCAGGTCGTCCCACATCACCTAAAAACAAGGTGTCCCCAGAAAAAATGGCGTGATTGTTTCCATTTTCATCTATCAATAAATAGGTTGTTGATTCCAATGTGTGGCCTGGTGTATGTATGGCTTTGATTTGGATTTTTCCCAACTTAAAGATTTCGCCGTTGAAAGCAGTATGAATTGTAAAAGACGTTTCTGCTCCCGGCCCATAAACAATAATGGCACCGGTTTTATTGGCCAAATCCACATGACCAGAGACAAAATCAGCGTGGAAATGAGTTTCAAATACGTATTTGATTTTTGCATTTTCAGCGTTTGCTTTGTCGATGTAAGGTTGAATTTCCCGCAAAGGGTCGATCACGGCAACTTCCCCTTCTGATTCTATATAGTAGGCACCTTGTGCCAAACAGCCTGTATAAATTTGTTCTACTTTCATATTTTGTACTTATTCATTTCCGCGAAGGAGGAAATCTAAATTTTCATTTCCTCGGAGGATGAAATCTCGTTTTCATACTTTATTCATTTCCACGAAAGCGAAAATGCAATTTTCATTTCCTCAATCCCCATAACAATCGGGAGTGAAATTTATTCAGTTAAAATCCAATAATATAAAGATACGAAACCTTTAAATTGTTTGGTGTGACATTTGTGACATTATTGTAACAATTCTCTGTAAATGATATAAAAAGCCACCAAAAGTGTAAACCATCCAAAACCTCGTTTGAGTTTGGTGCCACTAATGAATTTTGATATATATACGCCAACAATAATTCCTATAATTGAGATAGCTGTAAAAATCAGTAAGAACGTCCAATCAATTTCGCGGTTTTGCAAATCGCCTGTAAATCCAATTAAGGAATTAACCGAAATGATGAACAAGGAGGTTCCTATGGCTTTCTTCATTGGTAATTTTGCAAGTAACACCAAGGCAGGAATAATCAAGAATCCACCACCAGCACCTACAATTCCTGTTAAAAGTCCAACGCCAATTCCGATGATAATCATAAAAGGAATATTTATGGTCGAGTTATAATCAGGATTTGGAATATCATTTCCCGAACGTATCATTGTAATGGATGCCAAGAACATGATTATTCCAAAGAATGCCATAATGAAAATTTCTTTGGTCACTATAAATTCGTGGAAGACAAAGACT
>JBDSFP010000030.1:0-2829 GCA_039919415.1 Aquaticitalea sp.
AGGAATTGGCTATGCTACCGAAGTTTTGGACCATAACGCATCGCTCTCTTCAGAAGCTGATTGTTTTCAGCGCTCCATGAAGATGGCTTTAAGTAATCTGGACCCTGATGAAATTGATGTGATCGTGACACACACTCCTGGAACCATAAAAGGCGATCATTCTGAAATCAATGCCATTAAAAAAGTATTTGGCAATTCAATGCCTTCTTTGACTTGCAATAAATGGAAAATTGGCCATAGCCTTGGTGCTTCCGGAATGTTGAATATTGAAATGGCAATTTTGATGCTTCAGCATCAACAATTTATTCCTGTTCCTTTTATAAAAACCAAATCTCCTAAATATTTCAATAATATATTGGTCAATGCGGTCGGTTTTGGTGGGAACGCAGTTTCTATTTTGCTCTCCAAATCGTAACTGTTCAAAATTATTTGGAATTTAGAATTTGCATATTGGAATTTGAAAATATAATATACTATTTTTGATATATGAACAACATTAGAAACAACTGGATCAAACAAGAAATCCTCGATATCTACAACAAACCATTTATGGAATTGCTTTACGAAGCAGCGACCATCCATCGCTTGCACCATGATCCAAATACGGTACAGGTGTCCACCTTGATTTCCATAAAAACTGGTGGTTGTCCTGAAGATTGTGGCTACTGTCCACAAGCGGCTCGTTATCATACCAATATTGAAGGCAATGATTTGATGAGTGTGCAACAGGTAAAAGCACAAGCTTTGAGGGCGAAATCAACAGGAAGTTCGCGAGTGTGTATGGGAGCGGCTTGGAGAAATGTAAAAGACGGTAAAGAATTTGACCAAGTTTTGGAAATGGTGCGAACCATCAACAAACTGGATATGGAGGTATGTTGCACCTTGGGAATGATTACGGAAAACCAAGCACAACGTTTGGCGGAAGCTGGTTTGTATGCTTATAACCATAATCTAGATTCCTCAGAAGAATATTATAAGGAAGTAATATCTACAAGAGGATTTGAAGACCGTTTGCAGACCATTGATAATGTACGTAAAACAAATGTCACTGTTTGCAGTGGCGGCATCATCGGAATGGGCGAAAAAATTGAGGACAGAGCTGGCATGTTGGTAGCCTTATCGACCTTAAATCCACAACCGGAATCTGTGCCTATCAATGCTTTGGTGGCTGTGGAAGGCACGCCTTTGGCAGATGAAAAGCCTGTCGAGATTTGGGAAATGATACGTATGGTAGCCACGACCAGAATTGTGATGCCAGAAACTCAGGTGCGCTTGAGTGCTGGTCGTAACAACATGAGCCGAGAAGGACAGGCGATGTGCTTTTTTGCTGGTGCCAATTCCATTTTTGCAGGTGATAAGCTCTTGACCACTCCAAATCCGGATGTGAACGAGGATCTAAAAATGTTTGAGATGTTGGGATTGAATCCTCAAAAGCCATTTACCAAAAAAACACAGCCGCAAACTGTGGAAGCCACAGAATCACGATACCAAGCTCTGGGCGAAAAACCAAAATGGACACGGCCTGAACACAAAATTGAACGTAATGAACTTGCTAAAGAAAAGGCTAAAGTTTCTAATTAGTTGTAATCTGTGTTAGGGATTGAGGTGGTATCCTTTTTTGCTTTTTTTAAGCAAAAAAGATAAAGCCGAAAGCCCGACGCTCTGTAGCTTTTGCGAAGGAGTGGAACATCCAAACATTTAACATTCCTTTTTCCAATTTAAATAACGTTTTGTTAACTTTGCGCTTTAAAATCTATGAACCTTGGCATTAGACCTGCAAGACATTCCTCGTGTAAAGACTATAACCAAAGAGGCGTTTTTAAGAGACTATTTTAAACCACAAAAACCTGTGGTCATTGAGCGATTTATTGAGGATTGGCCTGCCTTTTCAAAATGGAATCTCGATTATATGAAGGCCACTTTTGGTGATACCATCGTTCCGTTGTATGATGACCGACCTGTGGACTCCAAGGAAGGATTCAATGAGCCACATGCCAGGATGAAAATGAGCGATTATATTGATTTGCTCAAGCGCGAACCTACCAAATTCCGCATCTTTCTTTGGAATGCCCTCAAGGAAGTGCCTCAACTGCAAAATGATTATACTTTTCCCGATTTTGGCCTAAGCCTTATGAAAGGCTTGCCCATGCTTTTTTTTGGTGGACGGAATTCCCACACCTTTATGCACTATGATATTGATTTGGCGAATATTTTCCATTTTCATTTTGAAGGGAAAAAGGAGATCATCCTGTTTGACCAAGAGCAGAGCAAATATATTTACAAAGTACCACATGCGCTGATCACAAGGGAAGATATCGATTTTTCCAATCCTGACTTTAAAAAATGGCCAGTCTTGGCAAAAGCCAAAGGATATAAAACCGAATTGAACCATGGCGAAGTCCTTTACATGCCAGAAGGGTATTGGCACTACATGAAATACATCACGCCAGGTTTTTCGATGAGTTTACGAGCCATTGCCAGGAATCCGAAGAATTTTGGGATGGCAGTTTATAATATCGTAATCATGCGCCATTTTGATAGTTTGATGCGACGCCTCAAAGGTCAAAAATGGATTGATTGGAAGAATGAAGAGGCTGTCAAACGGACTGATAAAAATTTACGATTGATAATTGATAAGTGACGAAAAAAATTCCGAAAGCCAAATTCCATTCAAAACTTCAAGGCCAATTTCCAATGAATGGATATTAATAATAACCTTATATTTGTTACCATAAAAACCTAAACAAACCATCATGAAAAAAATAGTTCTTCTCATTGCCATTTTAAGCATTTCAATTGTCAATGCCCAAGCCTTTAAGGGCAGCATGG
>JBDSFP010000042.1:0-5177 GCA_039919415.1 Aquaticitalea sp.
GAAGAAAAAGGCCACCGAAAAACTCCTGAACGCTACGCCATACTTCAGCAAATCTACGATAGCGAAGAGCATTTTGATATTGAGTCACTCTACATCAAAATGAAAAACAAGAATTATCGTGTGAGCCGCGCGACGCTTTACAACACCATCGAATTGCTTTTAGAATGCGCCCTTGTTCGCAAGCATCAGTTCGGCCAAAATCAGGCACATTATGAAAAATCGTATTTTGACAAACAGCATGACCACGTTATATTAACAGATACTGGCGAGGTCATAGAATTTTGCGATCCACGCATACAGACCATCAAAAAAACAATTGAGGAAGTGTTTGACATTTCCATTACCAATCACTCACTCTACTTTTACGGCATAAAAAACAAACCAACAAATTAATTTTCTAAAATGGCAGTAGATTTACTACTAGGACTACAATGGGGCGATGAAGGCAAAGGAAAAATTGTCGATGTATTGACCTCCAAATACGATATTATTGCACGCTTTCAAGGAGGCCCTAATGCAGGACACACACTCGTTTTCAATGGCAAAAAACATGTACTTCACACGATTCCTTCAGGGATTTTTCACGATGGAAAAATGAATCTTGTTGGCAATGGCGTCGTCATCGATCCTGTCATCTTTAAAAAAGAGCTCGACAAACTTGAAGAACAAAACATAGATTATAGAAAATCATTGTTGATTTCACGCAAAGCACATATCATTCTTCCAACACATCGTTTATTGGATGCCGCAAGTGAAGCCTCCAAAGGAAAGGCCAAAATTGGTTCGACCTTAAAAGGAATTGGCCCTACCTATATGGACAAAACTGGCAGAAACGGTATAAGGGTTGGTGATATTGAATTGGCCGATTGGAAAGATAAATACCGTGCCTTGGCGGATAAGCATGAGGCGATGATCGCGTTTTATAACGTAGACGTTCAATATGATCTTAAGGAATTGGAAACCGAATTCTTCAAATCCATCGAAACCTTAAAATCCTTAAAATTCATAGATTCTGAAGAATATCTGCACCGAGCACAAAAAGCAGGAAAATCCATTTTGGCAGAAGGTGCACAAGGCTCGTTGTTGGACATTGATTTTGGCACGTATCCTTTTGTCACATCTTCCAACACAACAGCAGCAGGTGCTTGTACAGGTTTGGGAATTGCCCCTAACAAAATAGGCGAAGTATTTGGGATTTTTAAAGCCTACACCACACGAGTTGGTTCAGGACCATTCCCAACGGAATTGTTTGATGAAGATGGTGCCACTATGGGCCGCGTTGGCAACGAATTTGGTGCTACAACTGGCCGTCCGCGTCGTTGCGGCTGGTTGGATTTGGTTGCCTTAAGATATGCCTGTCAAGTAAATGGCGTTACCAAACTAATCATGATGAAAGGCGATGTGCTGTCTGGTTTTAAAACCTTGAAAGTTTGCACCTCGTATAATTACAAAGGAGAAACAATTCAACATTTTCCATTTAATATTGATGAAGAAAACGTCAGGCCAATTTACACGGAATTAAAAGGCTGGAATGCCGATTTGACCGAAATGACCGAAGCATCACAAATGCCGAAACCATTGATGGACTATATCGAATTTCTCGAAAAAGAATTGGAAATACCGATTACGATTGTGTCGGTGGGTCCCGATAGGAAACAGACGATTATACGATAAAAAATGTCAGTTTGGGCGTAATAAAACATATTTGATAGGTCTCGACTACACTAGAAAAGACAGGAAATAACTGTTAAAACTTTTGTTAACTTACAATACCATCACTTTTAATAGGTTATTCTTGAAACAAATCCGTCACATCTTGAAAGCATTCGATTACGTATTACTTCTTATGTTCAGTTTGTGTTTCACAATCACAATTTACGCTCAAAAACCGACTACACCTTCAAAAAAGATACGGATAGAATATGCTCCTTTTATCAATTCCGATAGCTTAAAAGGTCCCGGTGTTACCGTCTTCACAAGGGATAATATGCAACAGGTACATTTTACTCATGAAGGAGTGGATATGTGGTGCGACAAAGCCATTTATTATGAAAAGGAAGATTTTATGGAAGCCTTCAGCAATGTGGTAATGAAACAAGGCGATACCATAAATATGAATGCCAAATATGTGGAATATAGCGGAAAAACCCAACTGGCATTTGCAAGTGGCAATGTCATCTTAACCGAACCAAAATCGATCTTGACGACCGATACACTCTATTTTGATAGAGTCAAGCAACAAGCATTTTATAAAACTGGCGGCCAAGTTGTAAGGGATTCTTCTGGAACTATTACGAGCAGAATTGGACATTATTATATGGATAGTAAAAAATACCAGTTCGTCAATGATGTGGTGCTTGTAAATCCAGAATACACCCTAAATACTAATCAATTGGATTTTTATACTGAAAGTGGTTATGCCTATCTGTATGGACCATCGACTATTGTCGGAGAGACCAGTACCATCTATTGTGAACGCGGTTTTTATGATACCGAAAATGATACAGGCTATTTTGTAAAAAAGTCGAAAATCAATTACGAAAACCGGATTGTGGAAGGCGACAGTATGTACTTTGATCGAAAGCGTGATTTTGCCTCAGCTACCAATCACATCATAGTGACGGATACCATCAATCACAGTGTTGCCAAAGGTCATTATGCCGAAGTTTGGAAAGCCCAAGATTCCATGTTCATTACCAAACATGCCTTGGCAATTACCGTACAACAAAGTGATTCCATCTATATGCACAGCGATACCATTCGGGTGAACGGGCCGCCGGAACATCGCATCACACGGGCTTATTACAACGCAAAACTGTATAAAAGCGATTTAAGTGGCAAAGCCGATTCCATTCATGCTGACCATAAAACAGGCTTAACACAGCTCATTAATTTAACTCGCTTCTCTTCTACCGATGCCTTTAGTGGCAAGCGAAATCCTGTACTTTGGAATCTCAGCAACCAGATGACTGGCGACACCATCCATCTGATAGCCAATCCCAAGACAGAGCAATTGGATTCCCTATTGGTGTTTAATGATGCATTTATTATCAGCAAGGATACTTTGGGCGATGGGTTTAGCCAGACGAAAGGTCAACGGTTGATTGGGCTTTTTAAGGATAATGAACTCTATAATGTGGATGTGATCAAGAATGCAGAAGTCATTTATTTTATGAGAAATGACCAAGGCGAATTGGTGGGCATCAATAAATCAAAATCAGGCAGTATCAATCTTCAAATTGAAAACAACGAAGTTGTCGAGACACGTTTTATCAATCAAGTGGATGGCGATATTTATCCTGAATCCCAATTTCCTGAAAACGCCAGAAAATTACGGGGTTTCGTTTGGCGTGAAGAAGAACGACCTACAAGCGTTGAAGATCTTTTCAATGATGATCCGCCATTGGAACTGCCAATCATCAAGGGCCTTGGCGAATACGTGCCACAAGAAGAGTTTTTTGACGAAGCCCTAATACAACGTGTTGAAGATGCTACACCCAAGGACACCAAGGAAGATGAGGTTTCAAAAGCAGCCAGAAATATCCCTGATGAGGCCATCAAAAAAGCAGATTCCTTAAAAACCGCAAAAGAGAAGCCTAAGAAAGCAATCATAAAAAAAGAACACTGATGTCTGAAGATTTTTTAAAATACCAAGCACAGACAACACCACATCCTTTGGCGATGGAAATTTCGCATGCGCAAGGTTCATATATCTTTGACACCAACAATAAATCCCATCTGGATTTTGTCGCTGGAGTTTCGGCATGCACTTTGGGACACAGCCATCCAAAGGTAACCGAGGCTATCAAACAGCAAGTGGACAAATATTTGCATGTGATGGTCTACGGCGAATATATCCAAGAATCGGCTGTGGAGCTTACAAAATTGTTGGCAAAGCATTTACCTGATTCCTTGGAAACCACCTATCTGACCAATTCAGGAACCGAAGCCATAGAAGGCGCTTTGAAATTGGCAAGACGTGCTACAGGCAGAAGTGAAATCATAGCAGCAAAACATGCTTATCACGGCAATACAATGGGATCTATGAGCATCATGGGATACGAAGAACGCAAGCAAGCGTTCAGACCGTTGGTCCCTGATGTTCATTTCATCACTTTCAATAATTGTGATGACATTCAACATATTACACGCAAAACTGCGGCAGTCATTTTGGAAACCATTCAAGGTAGTGCTGGTTTTATTCTTCCCAAATCCAACTATTTGGCCAAAGTGAGAACCCGTTGTGATGAAGTGGGTGCCTTGTTGATTTTAGATGAAATACAGACAGGCATAGGTCGTACGGGAAAACTGTTCGGATTTGAACATTTTAATTGCGTCCCAGATATTCTAGTCACAGGCAAAGGCCTTGGGGGAGGCATGCCAATTGGTGCCTTTACAGCTTCTAGAGGAATGATGTCTACATTGAAAAATAATCCAAAACTTGGTCATATCACCACCTTTGGTGGACATCCAGTAATTGCTGCAGCTGCTTTGGCAACCTTAAAGGAAGTGACTGAAAGCAAATTGATGAAACAAGCTTTGGAAAAAGAACAATTGGTTAGAAAACATTTGAAACATCCTCTGATTGAAGAAATTCGTGGAAAAGGTTTGATGTTAGCAGCAATATTGCCTTCTGCCGAACTTGTAAACGAGGTTATTTTGAGCTGTCAAAGCGAAGGCTTGATATTATTCTGGTTACTTTTTGAACCGAAAGCCATCCGAATTACGCCGCCTTTAACGATCTCAAACGAGGAAATCATTCAAGGTTGTACTATCATGCTTTCAGTTTTGGATAAAATATCGAAAAGAAATATATAAAAATAGTTTCTTCAAGCATCTATCAATCAGAATTTAACATCGTTTCATATGAAATAATTATTTAAGTGTTGATTAATTTGTTGAAAAGATTGGCCTCAAAAACATTAATTTCCTCTTGATAACAGTAAATTTAATTCATCGAATCTTAACAACTGCTTATGGAGTTCAGTCAACGTGACGACAACAACAATCAATCCCTGACAAAATTTGAGTCAATGCTGAAAACAAATACCATTTTGTTTTTTGATTCAGGTGAATTTGAGAACATCATCTACCACTATCTCGAAATTGGGAAAATAGCACTCGCAAAGAAAGCCATCAAAATGGGCTTGGAACAACATCCTACTTCTGTGACACTT
>JBDSFP010000400.1:0-4847 GCA_039919415.1 Aquaticitalea sp.
CATAATCTCTTCACTTGCGAAATGATGGACAAAACAATTCTTGATTGTACCAAACAGAATAAAAAGCAACTTGAAAACAGAAAATTCATCATCGACGACCCAAAAGCGATTTTGATGTGCGAAGTTCGGGCCGATTCATTTAATGAGGTCAAGGATTTGGCTGAAAAGCTAGTTTCGGAAATTCAAAACTCAAGATTGAGCTATGCATTCCCAATATTGATTGGCGATGACATTGACAAAGCTGTCGAATTGAGAAAAGCTGGTCTTGGCTTGCTTGGCAATATCATTGGCGACAGCAAATCCGCGGCTTGCATCGAAGACACTGCTGTGTCCTTGCCCGATCTTTCAAATTATATCAGCGAGTTCACACGCTTGATGAAAAGCTACAATCAAAACGCCATTTACTACGCACATGCAGGTGCAGGAGAGTTGCATTTGCGCCCCATTTTAAATTTGAAGACCTCAGAAGGCGTTTCTGATTTTAGGAAGATTACCACAGATGTGGCACTATTGGTAAAGAAATATCGAGGTTCCATGAGTGGCGAACATG
This sequence comes from Aquaticitalea sp., assembly GCA_039919415.1. GTDB lineage: Bacteria > Bacteroidota > Bacteroidia > Flavobacteriales > Flavobacteriaceae > JBPOFM01. Next base: position 551 of record JBDSFP010000400.1, read on the forward strand.
GCGATGGCATTGTAAGGGCTGAATTCATTCCATTTATGATTGGTGAAGCGAATTATGGGATTTTAAAGCGAATCAAAGCAGCGTTTGACCCTGATAACATCTTCAACCCAGGGAAAATTGTGGATGCTTTTCCAATGGATGTGAATTTGCGCTATCAACAGGAGAGAATTGAACCCGAAGTGGAAACACTTTTGGATTTTTCTTCCTCAATGGGAATCCTTCGTGAAGCTGAAAAGTGCAATGGGTCCGGTGATTGCAGAAAATTGCCTGAATTCGGGGGCACCATGTGTCCAAGTTTTAGAGCCACGCGAAATGAAAAGGACACAACAAGAGCTCGAGCGAATGCCCTACGTGAGTTTTTGACCAATTCCACTAAACCCAACAAGTTTAATCACAAGGAACTAAAAGAAGTTTTTGATCTCTGTTTGAGTTGCAAGGCCTGCGCCAGCGAATGTCCGAGCAGCGTGGATGTCGCAAGTTTAAAAGCCGAATTCCAGTACCAATATCAAAAGTCCAATGGGGTGAGTTTGAGAACTAAATTATTTGCTCAAAACAATACATTGAACGATCATGGAAGTCGATTTTCCAAGTTGACAAATTTCATGTTTACGAATGTCTTTACATCATCTATTCTGAAAAAATCCTTCGGAATTGCCAAAGAAAGAAGTTTGCCAACTATTTCACATAAAAGTTTAAATAAGCATATACAAAGCATTAAAAAACAAAGTTCTAATAATAATTTTATTAAAGCTATTTATTTATTCAATGATGAATTTACTAACTATTTGGACACCCAAATTGGAATTGATGCCATAGAACTTTTGCAAGCGTTGAATTATCAAATTCGGTTTGTCAATCATTCCGAATCCGGACGTTCATTTTTATCTAAAGGTTTGCTCGAACAAGCTAAAGTTTTAGCCAATAAAAATGTTGACGTTTTTAAAGACCTGATTTCAAAAGATACACTATTAATCGGTATTGAGCCCTCTGCCATTCTCACTTTTAAAGATGAATATCCTAAATTGGCTGATGATAAAGCTTCCGCTTTAGCCATTGCAAAACATACTTTTTTGATTGAAGAATTCATCCAGCAGGAAATTCTGTTGGGAAATATAAAATCGTCGCAATTCACAAAAAAACCAAAAACAATCAAATTCCATGGGCATTGCCATCAGAAAGCCTTACTAAATCAGTCTTCAAGTTTTGCTGTTTTAAATTTACCTGAAAATTATAAAGTGACTATCATTCCAAGTGGTTGCTGCGGCATGGCAGGTAGTTTTGGTTATGAGAAAGAACATTATGAGATTAGTATGCAAATAGGTAATCAGACTTTATTTCCAGCCGTTAGAAATGCTGAAAAAGAGGTTATTATTTCCGCTAATGGCACCAGTTGCAGACATCAAATCAAAGATGGAACCCAAAGGGAAGCTTTGCATCCAGTCACGATTTTGAGAAATGCTTTATTGTAATTTTTTTATAGTTACTAAGGATTGATAATGGTGATGGCAGCAATTAAATCTTTCAATTCCAAATCATCCATTTCCTTGATATCTTCATCCGCAAAAAAAGGGGATAATTTATCGTGATTGTAATTGTAAATTTTCCAGCGTTTGAACTGATACTCCAATGCTGTAAAATTCTCGACCCAATCTCCTGAATTCAAATACATCGTTTTGCCAATCTTATTTTCCTTGATCATCATCTTTGGTTGATGGATATGTCCACAAATCACATAATCATAATGATTTTCTATGGCCAATCCTGAAGCGACTTCTTCAAAATCACTCACGTACTTCAAGGCACTTTTCACACTGTTTTTTATCTTTTTTGACAAAGAGTATTTTTCCTTACCAACCGATTCCAAGAACCAATTGATACATCTATTCAATAAAATCAAAACATCATAACCATATCCGCCAAGTTTGGCAAGCCATTTTGCATTATGAATAGAGGCATCAAACACATCGCCATGAAAGAACCAAGCCTTTTTCCCGTCGAGATTCAACACAATTTTATTCACAATGGAAATGTTGCCAATGGTAGTGTCACTGAATTTCCGCAACATTTCGTCATGGTTCCCAGTAATATAAATGACTTCAACTCCTTCTGAAGCCATATCTATGATTTTTTTTAAAACGCGTAAATGTGATTTGGGAAAATAACGTTTGCTGAATTGCCAAATGTCAATAATGTCGCCATTCAATATCAATTTTTTTGGCTTTATACTATTGAGATAGGTCAGCAATTGCTTGGCATGACAACCATAAGTCCCTAGATGAACATCAGAGATTACTGCAATTTCAACTTTTCGAGATAATTTCAAGGCATCAAGATTAGTTAATAATGACAAATAAAGCATTTTAGGTTTATTTGAACTTTAAGTGCTAATTAATTAACTGTGAGCATTTTGTTATCAAATTGTTAACTTGTGGGCAGATAAAATATTCAAAAGGATTCCATATTCCATTTTTCTATGTCTGATAATACAATTACATTAGCGACAATAAAGATGAAAATTAGATAGTTTTAGGCTGGTTGCTGATAATTTAATTGCATAACTGAATCTAAAGGACCCATAACCTAACAATTAAACAACAAACAAAATCCATGGCAGGAAATTCCTTTGGAAAACTTTTTACCCTTACCACCTTTGGCGAATCCCACGGACCATCTATTGGCGGCATTATTGATGGCTGTCCGGCAGGAATAGAATTGGACATGCAAGCCATTCAACATGAAATGAATCGTCGAAAACCAGGACAATCCGAAATCGTAACGCAACGGAAGGAACCAGACACGGTTGAATTTTTATCGGGAATTTTTGAAGGAAAAACTACAGGAACACCAATCGGTTTTCAGATTAAAAATACGAATCAAAAATCACAGGATTATTCCCATATCAAAGACGTATATCGTCCAAGCCATGCAGATTTTACTTATGAAAAAAAATATGGAGTTCGCGATTATAGAGGTGGTGGTCGCAGTTCTGCCCGTGAAACCGCTTGTAGAGTAGTGGCTGGAGCCATTGCAAAGCAGGTATTGAAAGATGTGAAGATTCATGCTTTTACATCGTCAGTTGGGGATATTTTCATCGACAAACCTTATCAGGAATTGGACTTTTCAAAAATTGAAAGTAATGATGTGCGATGTCCAGACGAAACGATTGCCAAGCAAATGATTGAAAAAATAAAAGCTATTCGCAAGGAAGGGGATACTATTGGAGGAACAGTAACCTGTGTCATTCAAAATGTACCTATTGGACTTGGGGAACCTGTATTCGATAAACTCCATGCGGAACTCGGAAAAGCAATGCTTTCCATCAACGCAGTAAAAGGATTTGAATATGGTAGTGGATTTTGTGGTGCCAAAATGAAAGGCAGCGAACATAATGACCTTTTTAACGCTAACGGTACAACCAAGACCAATCTTTCGGGAGGCATTCAAGGTGGTATCAGTAATGGTATGGATATTTATTTTAGGGTTGCATTTAAACCGGTCGCAACGATTATTCAAAAGCAAAACACTTTGGATAAGCAAGGCAATATCGTGGAAATGCAGGGCAAAGGTCGCCATGATCCTTGTGTTGTCCCAAGAGCTGTTCCTATTGTGGAAGCCATGGCTGCATTGGTTTTGGCTGATTATTTACTCCTGCGAAGGCAGGAGTCTCTGGATTAAACAGACAAAATTTGAATTTTTCCAAATTTTTCGCATGTAAATAAAAAGATTTTTGCATTCAGATTAATTTATTCTTCGAAATAAAAAGTTTCATCAATAAATGGGTGACATTGAGATTAAAATATAAATTGTAACTAAAATCAAAAAATTCCTGCCTTCGTAGGAATGTAGCTCATGAAAAAACTAGCATTACACTGGAAAATCCTTATCGGAATGACTATCGGAGTCATTTGGGCTCTGTTATCAAGCACCATGGGCTGGAGTTCATTTACGATTGATTGGATCGATCCGTTCGGAACCATATTTATCAAACTATTAAAGCTGATTGCTGTACCTTTGGTACTATTCTCTATCATAAGTGGGGTCGCCAATATTGGAGACCCAAAAAGCTTGGGGAGAATGGGAGGGAAGACATTATTCCTCTATCTTGTTACCACTATATTTGCGATTTCATTGGGGCTTTTATTGGTAAACACCATAAAGCCAGGTAAACTGATCGATCAACAATCACGAATCGACAATCGCATCAATTACGAAATTTGGGCTTCTTCCCAAGGTCACGAAATAAAGGATGGCATTAATTATCTGCACGATCCTGCATTTTTGGAACGCGCACAAAAGA
>JBDSFP010000156.1:0-6454 GCA_039919415.1 Aquaticitalea sp.
GTGCCACATTTTTCATCTTGTCTTCAGAAAAAGAAAATCAAGGTGTTGAACTTTTGGATATGGAAACTTTTAGTCAACTCAATCGAGATTCGATTCAGGAAACATTGAATGCCTTTTTGACAAGAAACCACTCGAAATATTCCGAAATTGATGCCTTGATTTTAGGCAACAATGGCGATTCATTTGACGATTATTATGATGAATTTCGTGCTGATTTTTCAAAGGAAATAGTTACAATCGACTATAAAAAATTCTGTGGCGAATTTTACACAGCATCAGCCTTTGGTCTGTTTTTGGGTTACACCATTTTGAAATCACAAATAGTTCCTCAGGGTTTGACTCGAAATAAATTATCCAACAGACCTCTTAAAACTCTACTTTTATATAATCAATATAAAGGTCGCGACCATAGTTTTATCTTGTTGACATTATGCTAAAAGTCAAATACACCATTTGGACAGCTTTTCTGATTTTGGGATTGCTTCTCATCTGCGAGCCATTTATATACATTTCGATTTGGTGGTATGTGTTGCTGTTTTCGATTGTTTTTTGGGTAATTCTGATTGGCAGTTTCTCCATGAGTTGGGGTTTGTTCCTAAAAGCTTTTACCCGCAATCCAAGAACTACAATGAAAAAAATCGCTATCACATTTGACGATGGTCCCAATCCCCAATTTACGCACATAGTATTGCAATTGTTGAGAGATTACAATGCAAGAGCCAGCTTTTTCTGCATTGGTAATCATGTAATGAAAAATCCAGAATTGCTGAAACAGATTGCGGCAGATGGTCACAACATCGGTAATCACTCCTATTCACACAGTATGTCTATCGATTTTAAATCCACCGAAGGTTGGTTACAAGAACTGAAAGACACAGACGAAGCGATTTTTAAAGTCCTTGGCAGCAAATCAAATCTTTTCCGACCTCCTTTTGGCGTAACGACTCCGCATTTGGCAAAAGCCCTTAAAGTGACAGGCCATAGGGTCATTGGTTGGAATATTCGATCTTTTGATATGGCATTCAAAAATCCAGAAATCATTTTGTGGCGTGTTCAAAAGCGAGTGCAACCAGGTGGGATAATTTTGCTTCACGATGCGCATGAAAACATTGCAATCGTTTTGGAACAGTTGTTGCAATTCCTTAAAAAACAGGACTATCAAATGGTAACCATTAAAGAATTATTAGATGATAAATAAGCTATGTTTCATGTTGCTGCTCATCACTTCAATCGCTGGATTTTCGCAGTCCAAACTCTCCGAGATTGAGGAACAAGCATTTAAACAAATGGTGTTGAAAACTGCACAAACCATCAACAGCATGCAGAGTGAGTTCACACAGACCAAGCATTTGAGTGTGTTGGAAAATGAGATTATTTCGGAAGGAAACCTGTATTTTAAGTCGCCAACTATGGTCAAATGGGAATATATCAAACCCTATAAAAACGTCGCGGTTTTTAAAGATGATAAGCTCTTAGTGAATAATGAAGGCAAAAAAGATGAGATGGAATTAAACTCCAATCGCTTGTTCAGAAGTCTGAATGCATTGATTGTCAGCAGCATAAAAGGCGATATGTTTGATGATTCTCAATTCGATATACTGTATTTTGGAATTGCAAATGGGTATGCGGTCAAATTCATTCCGAAAGACAAACGCCTGAAAAAATTCATTGCTTCCTTTGAATTGAAATTTGATAAAACAACTGCACAAGTTACCGAGGTCAAATTGATGGAGCCCAACGACGATGATACAGTGATTGTTTTCAAAAACAAACAGATAAATAGCAATATTCCAGATTCGGTTTTTACAAACTAAGAATGCTTTTAGAAGATTTTTATACGATTTTGAAGTCGAATATTTTGGAGGAACAAGCCTTTGAAGTGTCTGTTGAGATTCATAAAGAACATGACATTTTTAAAGGTCATTTTCCTAACTTTCCCGTAACTCCGGGTGTAGCGTTGCTACAAATTATCAAAAATTCTTTGGAAACTCATCTTCACTATTCCCTATTGATGAAATCGTCTTCCAATATCAAGTTTCTGAATTTGGTCAATCCCTATGAAGAAAGTATACTCGTTTTCAATATCAACTTTACCTTTGAAAAAGACCTTATAAAAGTGAAAAACAGTACTTCTTTTAAAGACGGACGCTCGGTTATGAAATGTAATGTTACTTTTGTAAAAAAATAATCCTTTCGAACCGCTGGCAATGGAGATTTCCAACATTACATCCAAACTAAAAGCCTATCACTGCTGTGTGGTGTTGCCGACCTATAACAACCCAAAAACACTCCATCTTGTGCTGGATGGGGTTTTGGAATATACCACGGACATCATTATCGTCAACGACGGTTCAACCGATGCGACTATGGAAATTTTGACGTCCTACCCCCAAATTGTCCAGTTGCACCAACCCAAAAACATGGGAAAGGGCCATGCCCTGAAAATTGGTTTTAAGCATGCCAGAACTCTGGGTTTTGAATATGCCATTACACTCGATACGGATGGTCAGCACTTTCCTTCGGACATTCCGAATTTTATTGAAGCCTTGGATGATTCAGAAAACAAAAACATTCTGATTATTGGCGACCGCAACATGAACGAGGCAGACGTGTTGGCCCGTAGTGCCAAAGGCAACCGTGTGTCCACCTTTTGGATGAAAGCAGCCACAGGACTCAAATTACGCGATTCACAATCGGGCTTTCGGCTCTATCCAATAAAAAATATGGAAAACATCCGGTTTTTGAAGTCGACCAAAAAATTTGAGTTTGAAATCGAGGCCATTGTAAAATCCTATTGGGCCGGAACTGAAATCCGGCATGTCCCGATTCATGTACTTTATAATATGGATGAACGTGTCTCACATTTCCGACCATTTATGGACATTGCCCGCATGGTCATTCTTTATACCTGGTTTTTATTGGCACGCCTGTTTTACATCACTCCACGCAATTTTTATAGGAAAATTAAAAAAAAAGGCCTTAAACAATTTTTGGTTGAGGACCTTTTAAGACATCAGGATTCCCCAAAAAAGAAAGCGCTTTCCATTGCGCTAGGCCTATTTATTGGACTCTCGCCACTTTGGGGATTTCATACTATTATCGTTCTTTTTCTGGCTGTTTTTTTGCGGTTGAACAAAGTGATCGCCTTTGTGTTTTCCCATGTCAGTCTGCCTCCTTTTATTCCTTTGGTGCTTTGGATGAGCCTACAGACCGGGAATTGGGTCTTGGGAATTGATACCCATTACGAATTGGTCGGCTTGCTGGGCAATTTTGATATGGAGCAAAACTTGAAAGCCTATCTCATTGGAAGCTTAACGCTGTCAATTTCTTCTGCCATTGTTTTCGGCACTTTGGGTTATGTCCTATTTTCCTTGTTTGATAAAAAACCTGTAATTGTGCATGACGGAGCTACTCAATAAAACATATCATTCCATCCAAAAACAAAAGCGCATCTTTGCGATGGTCTTGACTCTGGTGTTCCTTGGCTTGATATGGGTGGCGTCCAGAATCCAATTTGATGAAGATATTTCCAAATTGATTCCTGCCAATGATGATAATGCGCAACTTCAAAAAGTATTGAATACTGCACAATTCAGTGATAAAATCATTGTCAATATTTCTAAAACATCCAAAGAAGTCAGCTCGGAAAAATTGACCGAATTTGCACAGCAATTTCTAGACAGTCTCGATGCGCATTCAAAACGACACATACATAACATACAGGGCAAGGTGGAGGATGAAACCATTTTTGAAGCGCTTGATTTTGCCTTTGACAATGCACCATTATTTCTGACTGAAGCTGATTATAAAACACTTTCTGCTAAACTCCAGAAGGATTCCATCGAAAAACTGATGGCTATCAATTACAAAATACTGGCATCACCTTCAGGCATAGTGGCCAAAAAAACGATTGTCAAAGATCCATTGGGAATTTCTCTCATGGCACTGCAACATTTGAGGCAATTGGGTTTTAATGATGATTTTAAACTACAGGATGGCTTTTTGGTCAGTACCGACGAACAGCACATACTACTCTTCATCACTCCCTCTTTTAAATCGAGCGAAACCAGTCAAAATGAGCGTTTCGCTGAACAATTATACAAATTCCAAAACGGATTGAATGAAGAATTCAAAGGAGCCGTAAAAAGTGAACTTTTTGGAGGCACCTTGATTGCTGTTGCAAATGCTAGGCAAATCAAACAGGATATCCAACTGACAGTGTCGATTGCTCTGATAGCATTGTTATTGCTGTTCGTGTTTTTCTACAGAAAATGGAGCATTCCGTTGATCTTGATGGTGCCTACTCTTTTTGGGGGTTTGTTGGCAGCGGTTGTTCTCTCTGTTATCAGGCAGGATATTTCTGCCATTTCATTGGGAATTGGAGCGGTGCTACTGGGCGTAACACTTGATTATTCCTTGCACATTCTGACACATCTTCGCAACAATCACACGATCCTCGAACTCTATGCAGACTTGACTAAACCCATTTTGATGAGCAGTCTCACCACTGCTTTGGCATTTTTGTGTTTGCTGTTTATTGATTCCCAAGCACTGCAGGATTTGGGCCTTTTTGCGGCCGTAAGTGTTTTTGGAGCTTCTGTGTTTGCGTTGGTTTTTATTCCACAGGTTTTCAAGGTTGAAACTGTCAAAACTGAACGAAAAACAACCATTATCGATGCCATTTCACACTATCAATTCCATAGGAATAAATTGTTGGTGGTACTAATTTTACTGCTGCTGATTGTGAGTGCATTTACGTACCATCATGTTAGTTTCAACAATGATATCTCCAAACTGAACTACGAACCTCAAGCTTTGAAAGATGCCGAAAAGAACTTGGATTATCTAACAAATGAAGCATCAAAATCCTTGTACATCATTGCCTATGGAAATACAATGGAAACAGCTTTGGTAGAAAACGATGCGATTTTTAAAGTATTGAACAAACTTGAAACAGACAGAAAAATCATCAGTTTCAATTCGGTAGGTGCATTAGTTTTTTCCAAAAAATCACAGCAACAAAAAATCACAAATTGGAATACATTTTGGTATCCAGAAAAAGTCAATCAAACCGAAACTCGATTGATGGATAGTGGTCAAAAATTCGGGTTTAAAACCACTACATTTCAAGCGTTTTATACACTTTTAAAAACTGATTTTAAACCGTTGTCAGTTGATGATTTTCAAAAGATAAGCACTCTTCCAACAGAAGATTTTATCTCCTCGAAAGATAATTTTTTCACTATCACATCGATTGTGAAAGTGGAAAATGAACAAATTTCATTCTTGAAAAAGCAATTTAAAAATTCAAACCAAACCTTGGTTATCGACCGACAGAATATTAACGAATCCTTACTCGGAAACTTAAAAACGGATTTCAACCACCTCATCGGTTACTGTTTTGGGGTGGTCTTGCTGCTGTTATTCCTGTTTTACCGCAGTTGGAAATTGACCTTGGTCACCGTATTGCCGATTGTGTTGACATGGTTCATTACCATTGGTATTATGGGACTTTTTCGAATGGAATTCAATATTTTTAGTATTCTTATTTCTTCGTTCATATTTGGATTGGGAGTGGATTACAGTATTTTTATGACCAACGGACTACTAAAACAAAAAGAAGGAAATTTGCAAGCTCTGGCTACTTACAAAACGTCTGTTTTGTTGTCGGTCATCACGACGATTTTAGGCATTGGGGTGCTTATTTTCGCGAAACACCCGGCACTTTATTCCCTATCGCTTGTCTCAATGATTGGGATTATTACGGCAATGTTAATTGCCTTTACAATTCAGCCGTTGTTGTTTAAACTTCTTATTTTTGACACACAGCGCAAACAGTAATTATGGGAACTATTAAAACCACGCCTATCGAACGTATCAAATCCATCAGCAAATTGGACTTTATCGAGCGTTATTATAAGCCGCAAAAACCTGTACTGATTGCCGAGTTGACTAAAGACTGGCCAGCTTATGAAAAATGGAACCTAGATTATATCCAAAGTTTGGCAGGCGAGCAAATCGTCCCATTGTACAACAATGAGCCTACTAAAGGACGACAAAATTCCGTCGCGCCAGCCAAAAAAATGAAGCTGTACGATTATATCGACATTTTAAAAACCCAGCCCACGGATTTGCGAATGTTCTTTTTCAACGTGCTTCAGAAAATGCCTGAACTGACGAAAGATTTCATTTATCCTGATATCGGTTTGAAGTTCTTTAAAAAATTGCCTGTCATGTTTTTTGGTGGTAAAGGTTCCAAAGTGTTGGCACATTACGATATGGACTTGGCAGATTTGCTACATATCCATTTTCATGGAAATAAACACGCCACACTATTCGCTCCAGACCAAGCCAAACATCTATACAAAGTCCCGTTTACAGTTCACAATTTGGAAACCATCGATATGGACGAGCCTGATTTTGAGAAATATCCAGCCTTACAAAAAGCACAAGG
>JBDSFP010000163.1:0-2517 GCA_039919415.1 Aquaticitalea sp.
TTTTGAATTTTTCACCGAAAGTACGGTTAAGACGAGTATTAAAACTCTTTTTTAAATCATTTAAATTTGCCATCTTTGATTAGAATTATCTAACCGAAAACGGTCAACGTATTTCAGGCATAGACAATTTACGAATAAAAACAAAATTAATAAAATCCCTTTGCTTACAGTACTGTTTTCAATAAGTCTTTTAACTCACTTAACATCATGGCTGTAGCGCCCCAAACGATATGTCCATTCAATTTAAAGGCTGGCACAAGCATTTCTTTATTTAAAGATGTCATCACATTTAAAGAAGTAACAAAATTATCATCAACAAAATCCGTGAGCGAGACTTCAATCAAATCTTCAACTTCTTCATCCTGTTTAACGAACTTTGGAGTCGTATGGGTGACGCCCAAAAAGGGATACACCGTAAAATTACTTGGCGGAATATAAATTTCGGTCAAGGGTTTTAGCACTTGAATGTCTCTAATTGGCACTCCAACTTCTTCCCAAGTTTCCCTTAACGCTGCGTGCATTAAGGATTCGTCATCATCTTCCAATCTTCCACCAGGGAAACCAACTTGTGCGGAATGAACCCCCTCGTAGGTTTTCCTTAAAATCAAAATGAGTTTTGTAACTTGCTTTTCATCTGGATAGAATAATGCTGTGACAGCGGCTTTCTTTGAGCTTTTCATCGCCTCTTTCTGTTGTTCTATCAACTCCAGTCGAAACGGAGGTGACATTTTAAGCTGCGAAGTCAAGCCCGGAAGTGGAAATTGTCCTATTTTTGAAATTGATTTAAAAAACGATTCAAATTTCATCGATTTATGAAACTATTAGTGTTGGTTTGCTGCTGTTTGTTAATTTTCAATTGTGAAGATAAACAATCCCATCAAAAAAATAAGTCTTCAAATATAGATTCCTCCGAAATTAAAAAAGAACAAAAAAAGTCTGCCCCTGAAAAATCAATAAGTAAGTATCCACAATTGACTGACGCCAATGCTCTGAGTTTTTTGCAGGTTTATGACCAGGAGAACAAGGAAGACAAAGTGCGTATCACTACTGATTTCGGAACAATTGACATTCAATTGTACCCGGAAACCAAATACCACCGCGCTAATTTCGTTTTTTTGATAAAACGACATTATTTTGAAAATACACAGTTTTATCGTGTGGTAAAGAATTTCGTCATCCAAGGAGGCAATAGCGACGATATAGAAATTACTGAGCGACGCAGAAAAATTGGAACGTACCTCCTACCTCCCGATACCAAACAACCTTATAAACACGACCGAGGCACCATTAGCATGCCTAGCAGCGAAATTGAAAATGCCTACAAAATGGCATCACCTTTTCAATTCTTCATCGTACAAGCACCCAATGGTGCGCACCATCTCGATGGGCAATATACGGCGTTTGGCAAAGTGATTGCTGGCATGGACGTAGTCGATAAAATAGCGGAAGTAAAAACCGATGACGCACAATGGCCTTTGCACAATGTGTATATTCGGAAGGTGGAGATTATTCAGTGAGAATATAGATAAGAAAAAAGATTTTCCATAAGTGGCATTAAAATAAATAGCACCAAATTCCAATAAACAAATACAATCCAATAGGCTTTTTAGATTTTTCGATCTTTTGATTTTTTTACCTCAACTTTTCCCATAAACACTTGGCAAACTGATTTTGAATTTCACAGCAATCAATCGAATGGAAATGACGATGGTTCCTGCAATTATAAAGACCACGTTGTCTTCAACAGGTAATTTTCGCAACAAAAAATACGCCAATCCCCCCAAAATACATGCGGTGGCATAAATCTCCTTGCGGAAAATTACAGGAATCTCATTACAAAGAATATCCCGAATAACGCCACCAAAACAGGCAGTCATTGTTCCAAGTGCAATACAGATAATGGGGTTCAGTCCAATGGCAACACCCTTTTCCACACCAACCAATGTGTACAAACCAATGCCTATGGTGTCAAAGAGAAACAAGGAAGTACGCAAATAATTGATTTTTCGCTTAAAAATAATTGTGAACACCGTTGCGCCAAAAATCACATAGACATAGGTCATATTGGTCATCCACGATACAGGTGTTTGGCCAATCAACACATCTCGAAGAGTACCGCCGCCAACAGAAGTTACAAACGCAATGATGAGCAACCCAAAGACATCCATGCGTTTGTTCATCGCAACTGATACACCGGAAATGGCGAAGGCGATGGTTCCTAAAATGTCTATGACTTGAAAAAACATGGTATTCTTTATTATTAGATTTCGCCCAAAATTGGTATAAGCCCTTCAATTGCCCGCTGATAAATGACTCAAGAACATTTTCCGAAAATGAAAATGTGGTTCCGAGTAGCTCTCACATAACTTCAATAGATCCCAATGAAAAGCGGGATGAGCGACTCACTCACATTTTCCGAAAATGAAAATGTGGTTCCGAGTAGCTCTCACATAAACTCAAAAGATCCCGCTGAAAAGCGGGATGAGCGACTCACTCACATTTTCCGAAAATGAAAAT
>JBDSFP010000407.1:0-4875 GCA_039919415.1 Aquaticitalea sp.
TTCAAAAAAGCACTTCACAGCAAAATTTGAATCTGAAGAGCTAGACTATGCATATGAGAATTTTGATATTGACGATATTTCCCAATTCCCTTCCATCTTAAAAAAAAATCCCGAATTATTGGGATTGAATGTCACGATACCCTACAAAGAAAGTATTATTTCTTACCTCGACGAGTTGGATGCCGTGGCGAAAGAAATTGGTGCGGTAAACACTATAAAAATTGACTCATCAGGAATTCTAAAAGGTTACAACACCGATTATTACGGCTTCGAGAAATCCATTAAACCTCTGTTAAAATCAAATCATAAAAGAGCGTTGATATTGGGAACTGGTGGTGCCTCAAAAGGTGTCGTTTTTGGATTGAAAGACCTAGACATTCCGTTTGATTTTGTGTCGAGACAGCATCGTGGCGATGCCAAGTTTTCATATGACGAACTCTCCGAAAGTATTATTGAATCTTACCAAATCATCATCAATTGCACGCCTGTTGGCACCTATCCAAATGTCAATGAATGTCCAGACATCCCTTACGATGCCATTAACAAAGAGCATCTGCTATACGACCTAATTTACAATCCCATACAGACCAAATTTCTCATTTGTGGCGAAATAAAAGGGGCCACCATCAGCAACGGTTTCAGAATGTTGGAACTTCAGGCCGAAAAATCCTGGGACATTTGGAGCATGGGCTAAAAACGGTTCCAAAACTGTTTTTACTTTGTAATCTAACGAGTTGTTAGTATATTTAACCTTTTAAGAGATTTTTGAACCAAAACATTGTAACAATGTCAGAGAATGATACCCTGCAAGATGCAGACGGAAAACAGGACGTGGACGTTTCGGAAGAAAAGACGAAAGTTTTAGAAACCAATAACACAGAAGAAATTGAAGCTACAGCTGCTGAAAACCTAAATGTGCCAGAAGAAACTTTAAAGAAAGTAGCATCAACAATTGCGGCAGAAGAAACTAAAGATTCATTGGAATCTGCTGATGACATAAAAAGTACAGAGGAACAAGCAAACCACGTTGTTGAAGCCGAAACAGATGAACCGGAAACAACGGAAGATGAAACAAAATCTAATGTTGAGGAAACCGGAGCTACTTCTGATGAAAACGAAATGCCTTCCGATGAAAATGAAGACCTTTTAGTTGACGAAATTTCGACTGAACCAACTCCAAAAAAAGCCAAAAATCACGTCGAGGAAATCGAAGAGTCCAATGCTGAAGATGCAGAAGATGCTGACAATGTTGATAGACACGAAATAGAAGAAAAGGATTATCACGCTATGTCAATGGAACAATTGGCGGATGAAATTGAAAGTCTCTTAAAAAATAAAAAAATCCAGACCATTAAATCGCATGTCGATGAAATTAAATCGGAATTCAATGCGAAATTCACAGAAATACTTGAAGAAAAAAAGGAGGATTTTTTAGCCGATGGAGGCAATGAGATTGATTTTTACTTTTTAAGTCCTGTAAAAAAGCGATTCAATTCACTTTATAATGATTACAGAAAAAGCCTTAATGCTTACTATAAAACTTTAGAATCCGACTTAAAATCAAATCTTGAAAGCAGACTCCAGATAATTGAAGAAATAAAAGGACTATTGAATGTTGAAGAGAACATCAACACCACCTACAAACATTTTAAGGATTTGCAGGAACAATGGCGCAATGCTGGCCCAATACCGAGAGATAAATACAACAATGCCTGGAATACATACCATCATCATGTAGAGATTTTTTATGATTTTTTGCATCTCAATCGCGATCTGCGCGATATGGACTTCAAACACAACCTTGATCAAAAACTGAAAATCATCGTGCGCGCCGAAGAATTGGCAAAAGACGAAAATACCAACAGATCCTTTAGGGAATTGCAAGTTCTTCACAAAATGTGGAAAGAAGATTTAGGCCCTGTGGATAGAGAACATCGTGAGGAAATTTGGGATCGATTTAGCAATGCCACCAAAGAAATCCACGACAAGCGACAGACCTATTTTGCCAATATGGATCAAGTCCATGAGACCAATTTGGTAAAGAAGGAAGAAATCATTTCAAAGATTGAAGAGGTTGCCAAAGATGAAGTGAACTCACATCAAGCTTGGCAGACAAAAATAAAGAAAATCGAAGCATTAAGACAGGAGTTTTTCAATGCTGGTAAAGTGCCACAGAAAGTGAATGAATCCACTTGGGCCAAATTCAAGGCTGTGGTTAGAGCTTTCAACAGAAAGAAAAACGGTTTTTATAAGAATTTAAAGAAAGACCAATACGACAATCTTCAGAAAAAGCTTGATCTCATCAAAATCGCAGAGGATAACAAGGACAGCGACGATTACGAAACCGTGACACCTTTAATGAAAAAAATACAAAGCGACTGGAAAAGCATTGGTCACGTACCTCGAAAGGACAGTGATAAAATCTGGAACCGTTTTAAAGCTGCTTGCAACCATTTTTTTGACCAAGTCCATACCGAGCGTAAAGCGGAAAACCAAGAGCTATATGATGCTTTTGAGAAGAAATCAACGCTTCTTGATTCTTTAAAGGAATTGAAATTGACTGGAAAAGCAGAAACTGACGTCGAAACCATCAAAGGGAAAGTTGAAGAATGGAAAGCTGTGGGCCAAGTGCCTCAGAACAAACGATTCATTGAAGGAAAGTTCAACAAAGCACTGGATAATTTATTCAGTAGCCTTAAAATGGACAAATCGCAAATGGAGATGATCAAATTTGAAAACAAACTTGAAAACTTAGCTCAGCCAGATGACACTAGGCTTCTTGATAACGAGCACAACTTCATCCGTAAAAAAATAGACGAAACCAAAGGAGAAATCAATCAGTTGGAAAATAATCTACAGTTTTTTTCCAACATTGACAAAACCAATCCTTTGGTCAAAAGCGTTTTAAACAATATCGAAAGCTATAAAGACAACCTTGCCGTTTGGGAAGAAAAGTTGAAAAAGATCAAAGAATTGTATTGATGGACAGTTTTAGACTGTTTGTAATACCGAAGAAGGAGGAATTTCATATTTTGTATAGGGTTTCTCCTTTTTACTATCCTTAAATTAAATACCGATTTACACAAAAATCAAATCCCATCCGCCTGTTGGTGGATGGGATTTTGACCCCTAACTAAACTAAATTTTGAATCTTAACTATTACCGCTTAAAATAAAATTAAGATTACCTACTTATGATTATGAAACTAAAGTTAGTTTCAATCTATCATATATACGGTTCGATCGACAAGTTTGGATTACGCAAATCGAAAAAAATCAAACTTTTTTTGCTTCCTCCCAAAACACATTCATTTCTTTCAAGGTCATGTCTGCCAATTTCCTGTTGATTTCCAACGCTTTGGACTCTAAATATTGAAACCTTTTGATGAATTTTTTATTTGTTCTTTCAAGTGCATTTTCTGGATTTATTTTTAAAAACCGTGCGTAATTGATGAGTGAAAAAAGCACATCGCCAAATTCACATTCCATTTTATCTTTGTTTACAGCATCAACTTCAGCTTTAAATTCATGAAGCTCCTCCTCCACTTTTTCCCAAACCTGAATTGGTTCTTCCCAATCAAAACCAACACCAGCCACCTTTTCCTGAATGCGATACGCCTTTACCATTGCTGGCAAACTTGTTGGGACTCCCTGAAGCACACTCGTTTTTCCTTTTTCCTTGAGTTTTATTTGTTCCCAATTCCGTTTCACATCTTCTTCATTTTCCACTTTCACATCACCATAAATGTGTGGATGGCGTTCAATCAGCTTGTCACAAATGGTATTGCAAACGTCGGCAATGTCAAAATTGTTGGTTTCACTACCAATTCGAGCATAAAAAACGATATGCAACAACAAATCTCCCAATTCTTTTTTGACCTCCTCCAAATTGGTGTCCAAAACAGCATCGCCAAGTTCATAGACTTCCTCAATGGTCAAATGTCGAAGGGTTTCCATGGTTTGCTTTTTGTCCCAAGGACATTGTTCGCGCAATTCATCCATGATGATGAGCAATCGCTCAAATGCCTTTAGCTGTTGGGTTTTATCTGTCATTATTTAGATTTATGTACATCAAAAATACAATTATTGACAGCCTTCATAAGGGGATTATGAGAAGTTTCTGTAAACAATTTATGAACTAGAACTTTTTAATTTAATAAACTCTAGAGATGGATCTAGAACTTGTTCCGTTAAGAACTAAATATTGGTAGAAAAAATCAATGGGAATGTACATTTGTGCCTTTAGGTACAAGATATATGACGTACCTAAAGGCACGTTAAAAAAAATCAAATCCAAATTGCTACCGATATGGAATCCCTAAAGGGATACCATTTAATTTTGGAAAAAAAATCATCATTTCAAAGATAAATTTTCTGAAACATAAAATCATTCTTGATACATTCTGATAGATTTTTTAAAATCCCTTACAAATACTCAAACCGACCTTACATAAAATTGTGCTGGATTTATTCTTCTTCTGAGTCAGAATCAGCTTTAGCTTCATCCTTCGTTTCATCCAATGCGCTCAACAAATCATGTTTTTGCAAGAGATTGTACCATTGCACAATTTTTTTGATGTCGCTTGGATATACGCGGTCTTCATCATAATCTGGAAGAACTTCGAAGAAATATTCTTCAAGAACAGATTTATCATCCTTATGGCTTATAGAAGTTGGCTCTCCGTTTTCTTTGGTCCTGATTTTTTTTAACACTTCGCGCAATGGCAATTCCTCTTGCAAGGTATAAACAGCGATTTCACTCAAAACACTCACGTTGCTATGTGCATTGACCGTAATCCGCTTGTTGTCCAATAGGGATTCGGCAACAAAGCCGCTTCTTGTTGGCGTAACCACTTTATAAAGACCTGGTTTTCCG
>JBDSFP010000203.1:0-4660 GCA_039919415.1 Aquaticitalea sp.
GCTTGTGCAGCTTATTATCACTATTCTGGACTAGTTGAAAGTTGATGAAATGACAATCCTTTTTCTTACAGATTCTTTTAACGGCATGGCGCAACGACTTTGGATTGAGCTCGACAGGCACAATCATCAAGTGCATGTGCAAATTGCAGTGTCTGAAGCGGCGATGATTTCAGCAGTTGAGACCTACAAACCCCAGGTTATTGTAGCTCCCATTCTCACAAAAAAAATTCCTGAATCCATCTGGAAAAACCACATCTGTTTGATTGTTCATCCTGGAATCAAAGGCGACAGAGGTGCTTCGTCCTTGGATTGGGCTATTCTCAACAATGAAAAGGAATGGGGCGTTTCCATAATTCAAGCAGTTGAAAAAATGGATGCTGGCCCAGTTTGTGCAACTCATAATTTTAAAATGAGAGCAGCTTCTAAAGCCGAATTGTATCGGAATGAGGTTACAGAATGTGCAGCCAAAGGGCTTTTGGAAACCATTTCCAATATAGAAAATAAAGATTTTAAACCTGAAACAGTAGATTATGGAAACGCTTCGATATATGGAAAATGGAACCATAAAGCAAATCAAAATGATTATCTGTTTTTGTGGAATGACCCAACTCCAGAAATCATAAATAAAATCCATTCGGCAGATAGTGAGCCTGGTGTGATTATCTGTTTATTTGGAGAAAATTATTTTTGTTATGGTGCTCATTTAGAGGAGACTTTAAAAGGAAAGCCAGGTCAAATTTTGGCGCAACGGAATCAGGCGATTTGTATATCAACCTTAAATGCCGCAATTTGGATGACACATTTGAAATCTGTCAAAAAAGATAGTATCAAATTGCCAGCGATGACTGCTTTGAATGGACTTACAAAAGAAATTCGCATTTCAGAAATAAGTTCTTTTGAAATAGTGTCAAGTGCAACATGGCAGGATATTCGTTTCGAACTGGAAAATGAAATTGGCTATTTACATTTCAATTTTTATAATGGTGCCATGAGCTCCGAACAGTGCAATCGTCTTCGTGAAGCGTTTTTAGAGGCGAAGAACAGAACCAAAATGATTGTTCTTTTGGGCGGAAGAGATGTCTGGTCAAATGGCATTGATTTGAATCTGATTGAAAATTCAAAAAATCCAGCCGATACTGCTTGGGAAAACATCAACGCGATTGATGATTTGATTTTGGAAATCATCCAATCGACCAGTCACTACGTAATCTGTGCTCTTCGTGGGAATGCCGGAGCGGGTGGTGTTACATTGGCATTGGCTGGTGATAAAGTGATTGCTAGAAAAGGCGTGGTGCCCAATCCACACACCAAAAACATGGGATTGTATGGTTCCGAATATTGGACGTATTTGCTGCCAAAACGTATCGGTATTGACAAAGCCACAAAATTTACCGAAGAATGTCTGCCTTGGGGAATGGAAGTTGCCAAAGAAATAGGCTTGATAGATGACTATAGTGATGAAAATCATTCTGGATTTTTAAACTATGTAAAGAAGCAAGCTGAATCCATTCATTCTTTGTCTTATTTTAATAAATTATTGCAGGCAAAACAATTTCAGCGTAGAAAGGATGAAATGAACAAACCACTTTCAGAATATCGCGACAAAGAGTTGGAAAAAATGAAAGCTAATTTTTATGAAAACGACAAGGGTTTTGCAGAAAAACGACATCGTTTTGTTTATAAAATCCCTAACGAAGATTCGCATGATATCTCCGATTTATATGGTAGCCGAAGAGCTATTTATAGAAAACGAAAATGGGAATCCATATCTTACAAAGACAATGATAGATAAAAAATCGATAAAAATGCAAATGCAATGTCCAATGCCAAAACTGGATTTTGATATTATCACATTAGGACATGGAAGTGGCGGTGTGTTGACCAATAAGCTCCTCGATAGTGGCGTTTTCGATGTGTTGAGCAATGAGATTCTCGATGAACGTCATGATGGAGCCTTTATCAATTTGGAAGGTAAAACGGCATTTTCAACCGATAGTTTTTTGGTTTCGCCCATTTTTTTTCCGGGAGGAAATATAGGAGAATTGGCAGTTAACGGAACTGTAAATGATTTGGCCATGTGTGGAGCTATGCCCAAATACTTATCGTTAAGTTTTATTATTGAGGAAGGATTGACCATGACCGAGTTTTGGGAGATTTTGGTATCGATAAAAATGGCTTGTGAAAGGGCAGGAGTGAAGGTCGTAACAGGCGATACCAAAGTGGTGGAAAAAGGGAAAGGCGATAAAATTTTCATCAATACTTCTGGTGTTGGAATGGTTCATCCAAAGGCTAGCATCAGCAAAAAAAATATTAAAATCGGTGATAAAATTATCATCAGTGGCAATATCGCCTCGCATGGAATGGCCATCATGTCCGTTCGTGAAGGTTTGGAATTTGAATCGGAAATTTTGAGTGACACGACCAATCTCAATTATACAATTAAACATCTGTTGGATACTTTCGGCAATGACATTCATTTGTTGACAGACCCAACACGTGGTGGAATAGCGACCGTTTTAAAGGAAATAGCGCAACATTCACATTTAGGAATTGATATGTTTCAAAATGCCTTACCAATGGATGACCAAGTCGCAAGTGCCTGTGAATTGTTGGGACTGGATCCGATATATGTGGCGAATGAAGGTTTGTTTTTAAGTTTTGTCGATGTCTCCGTTGCTGATGATTTTTTGAAAGTATTACATTCTGATGAAAATGGAACCAATGCTAAAATCATCGGTAGTGTGGTGTCAGATCATCCAAAACAGGTCATTATGGAAAGCTCAATTGGTGGGAAACGTGTCGTGAGTATGCTTCCGGGAGAACAATTACCGAGAATCTGTTAATGACCGTAAAACTTTTCAGGCCATCGAGACCTTTCAGGTTTTTAAAACTTGAAAGTTTGAATAAAGATAACATGATCCTATGAATTTCGAAACATTAGGCAACAACGTTAGCAATTCACACATCTTCAAAGGCTCACAACAAAAACCTTTTCTCGCTCCGCGTGGGGTTTTTGTATCGGAGGGAAAATTGTTCGTATCAGACACAGGTCAGAATCGCGTTTTTATATGGAACAGCCTTCCAACAACCGAATTTCAAGAACCTGATGTTATTTTAGGTCAATTGAATATGGACGATTCAGGAAGAAATTCTGGCGGAATGGTTACGGCTTGCACATTACAGTATCCTTCAGGAATTTGGAGCAATGGTAGCTATCTTATCGTTGCGGATGCTTGGAATCATCGCATTTTGATTTGGAAATCCTTACCAACTGAAAATGGTCAGAAGGCAGACGTTATTTTGGGTCAACCTGATTTTCAAAGCAATCAACCAAACGTCATAGGCATTGGCAACAGTCCAACATCAAAAACCCTAAATTGGCCATATGGTGTATTTTCAGATGGAAAAAGTCTTTGGATTGCAGATACTGGAAACAGACGAATTGTTTTCTATAAATCCATTCCATCTGAAAATTATGCAGCAGCGGATGAGGTTATAGGAAAGCCAAATTTCACAACTCGAGATTATGAAAATGACGAACCCATTTGGCCATATTCCGTAAAAGTGAATGAGAAAGGTCAGCTTTTGGTCGCTGATACTCAATTTTATAGAGCTTTATTGTGGAACAAAAAAGAAGATATCTTATCAAAATCTGCTGATGTGATTTTTGGTCAAGATAATTTTGAAGATTGCGGCCAAAATCAGTATGAATTATTTCCCACTAAAAAATCCTTGAACTGGACTTATGACGCCTGTTTTTATAAAGAAGGTATTTTATTAAATGACACTGGAAACAGTAGAATTCTATATTTCAAAAATATGCCAACGGAAAATAATCCTTCAGCAGATGAAGTCATTGGAAAACGAAATTTTACGTCGGGAAGTGAAAATAAAGATACCATGCAAGGAACCGAAAGTTCACTCTATTGGCCATTTTCGATATGTACTTTTGAAGATAAATTAATCATCGCAGATACTGGAAACCACCGAATTGTGATCTCTGATTTAAAAATTTAAAGTCCAATAAATTCCGATGATTAAGGCAAACAAACCACCAGCCAATCGGATGCCCTGAAACAGGGTTTGCTGTTGTTCCTTTTTTGAATAATTTGCCACATGTCCCAACACCAGAGCGTATGTCGTCATCGCTAAAATCGTTCCAATACCAAAGCCTGCAATATATTGAACGCTGTCCGAGGTACTTTCAAAGCCCAAAACAGGAAGCAATAATAAAAAATGTGCAATGCCAGCAAAACCGTGGATAACACCTATTCCAAAAGAAGAAACATGCTTTTGTTTTTTAACTTTAGCATGCTCATGCTGATGGACCGAAACATTCGTTTCATGATGATGTTCATGAATATGTACGAAAGATTCCTTTTGGGAATGAATGTGTGGATGTGTATGGTGTTTTTTTTGTTTAAAAATCCTGTAAAACGCCCAGAGGCCAATACCTATCAAAATAATTCCTACGAATTGTTCGTTGTATTGCGAAATTTTTTCAAATGGCAAATCATCTTTAAAAATGAGAAAAAGGACACCTATCAGCATCATTCCCACCAAATGTCCGAAACCCCAAAACAAACCGACTTTCCACGCCTTTTTTTCAGATTCAATGACCAAAGGGGTGACCGCAGCGAGATGATCTGGCCCGGAAATC
>JBDSFP010000217.1:0-9429 GCA_039919415.1 Aquaticitalea sp.
GCATCGATAGAACAACCAATAACACTTTACCTGAATGATTTTGACGATAATGGTAGCCCAGAATCCATTATTACCTATTATTATGAGGGCAAGGAAACGCTCTTTGCGAATAAGGACGAGCTGGTAAAAAAATTGCCCTACCTGAATAAAAAATATTTGTCCTACAAAGCTTTTGCTGAAGCGAAACTAACAGATTTGATTCCAAGTGCAAAATTAAAAGACGCTCGAAAAATGCAAGTGTTTGAATTGGCATCGTGTTATTTTGAAAACACGAACGGCACATTCAAAAAACGCAGTTTGCCTTTATTGACTCAAATATCCACCGTAAATGATATCATGGTTGATGATGTAAATGAAGATGGTTTTTTGGATTTGATATTGGTAGGCAACGATACTCATATCAATACACAATTGGGGCGTTTGGACGCATCGCAGGGACAATTGCTGTTGAACAATAAACACGGGTTTTTCAATATGGAAAATCCAAATTTGGAAATCTCTGGACAATCAGAACAAATTGCCAAATTAAAACTAAAGAATAAAAACTATTATATCATTTCAAGAAATAATGACACGCCAATTTTTCTATCAAAAAATAAGTAAGCCAGGATTGCTCATTCTTTTCGTTTTTACATTTTACACCTGTAAAAAAGATACCAAAGAACCCATTATAAAAGAAGACTTAAAACAGGAGACATTGTTTACGAGCATGATGCCAGAACAGACAGGTATTAATTTTGTAAACAAAGTTGTCAATCAAAAGAACTTCAATATTTTTAAATACAGAAATTTTTATAATGGCGGCGGCGTTGCAATTGGCGATATCAATAATGACGGCCTTCCAGACATCTATTTTACCGCTAACATGGGATCTAACAAGTTGTTTTTAAATAAAGGAAACCTTGTTTTTGAAGACATCTCCAAAACCGCTGGCGTTATGGGCAATAAGCCTTGGTCCACTGGTGTGACGATGGTGGATATCAACCAAGATGGTTTGTTGGACATCTATGTCAGTAATGCAGGTAATACGGAAGGGAATAACCATGATAACGACCTTTATATCAACAACGGCGATTTGACCTTTACCGAAAAAGCTAAAGAATATAATTTGGCAACCTCCGGTTTTACTACACAAACAACATTTTTTGACTATGATAAAGATGGCGATTTGGACGCTTACATTCTCAACAATAGTAACGTTCCCGTGAGCAGCCTCGGTTATGCACATCAAAGGGATAAGCGTGCACAGGATTGGGAAAATGTGCCCTTTATTTTTCGGGGTGTGGGCGATGTGCTCTTGCGGAATGACAACGGAAAATTTACGGATGTAAGTGAACAGGCAGGTATTTATGGAAGCCTTATCGGCTTCGGCTTGGGTGTTATGATTACCGATATCAACAATGATTCTTACCCTGATATTTATGTCTCAAATGATTTTTATGAACGCGATTATCTATATATCAACAATGGTGACGGGACTTTCAAGGAAGACATAGAAAATTGGACCTCTCATCTGTGTTTGTCCGCAATGGGAGTGGATATAGCGGATATGAATAATGACGGGTTGTCGGACATATTTGTTACGGACATGCTTCCGGAGAAAGACCTCAGAACCAAATCTGTGATGGAATTTGAAGGCTATAATGTATTTAAGCAAAAGCAGGGAAAAGACTTTTTTCAGCAGTACATTCAGAACACATTGCAGATCAACAATGGTAATAATACTTTTACGGAAATAGCAAATTATAGCGGTATTGCCAAAACGGACTGGAGTTGGGCTGGACTTCTTTTTGACATGGATAACGACGGATACAGGGATATTTTCATCACCAATGGCGTCAACCACGATCTTACGGATCTCGATTTCGTGGATTTCTTCGCAAATGATATCATGCAGAAAATGGCTCTAACGGGGAAAAAAGAATCCATTGATTCCATCATCGCCAAAATGCCCCAAAAACCTCAACCCAATTACGCCTATAAAAACAACAAGGATTTAACTTTTAAAGATGAAACAATCACTTGGGGATTTGAAAAACCAAGCTTTTCAAATGGTGCTGCTTACGCAGATTTGGATAATGATGGCGACTTGGACTTGGTGGTCAACAACGTTAACATGCAGGCGTTTGTCTACAGAAACAATTCAGAAAAAATGTCCAAAAACAGTTATATCAAACTGAAACTGGAAGGCATTCAATCCAATAAATTTGCAATCGGAAGTACCGTAAAGATTTATCATAAAGATAAAATCATGATTCAGGAATTGATGCCAACCAGAGGCTTTCAATCTTCGATGGACTATGTGATGACCATTGGTTTGGGTGATGAAACCAAAATTGATTCAATAAGGGTCATTTGGCCAGATAATCAAACACAAAAATTGACCGATATTAAAGTCAATCAATTGTTGAACCTGAAGCAAAGCGAAGCTACGTCTGTTTATAAATTTTCAAACGTAAAAAAACCAAAGCCGTTTTTTGAAGTGCTTCCGACTACGATGGCAAGTCATAAGGAAGATAACTATTCTGATTTTGATTATGAAGGACTTATTCCAAAAATGCTGTCACAGGAAGGGCCTGCTTTGGCGGTTGCTGACATCAATAAAGATGGTAATGAGGATATTTTCATAGGTGGCGCAAAAGGCACTCCAGGAAACATATACCTCAACAAATCGAACGGAAAATTAGTGGCAACAAAAGTTCAAGCCTTGGTTGATGACGCGGATTTAGAAGATACAGCAGCCGCTTTTTTCGATGTTGATAATGATGGTGATATGGATTTAATGGTCGGCACAGGTGGCAATGAAGTGGGTCAGCAATCAACTTATAAAGTTCGGTTGTACCTGAATGACGGAAAGGGAAATTTCACAAAAGATGCCCGCGAAATACCGTTTACTCAAAACAACATATCTGTAATAGTGCCTTATGATTTTGACGCTGACGGTGATATGGATGTTTTTATAGGTTCCCGAAGTGTCGTTGGAACGTATGGTATTGATCCCCAACATTTGTTTTTGGAAAATAAAGGTGATGGCATATTTATCGACGTCACACAAAAAGTCGCCTATGATTTGAAAGATGCCGGCATGATAACCGATGCAGAATGGTTTGATATTGATGGCGATGGCAAGAAAGATCTTGTAACAGTTTCTGATTGGGGAACCCCAAATATTTACAAAAATTCCGGCCGACAACTAGTTAAGCTGAAATCAAATTTGGATGAACTTAAGGGTCTATGGAATACGGTTGAAGCTTCCGATCTCGATAATGATGGCGACCTAGACCTTATTTTCGGGAATCAGGGAAATAACACTTCCTATAAGTTCACGGCCGAGGAACCGATGAAAATGTTTATCAATGATTACGATAACAATGGCACCATCGAACAAATCTTTACCAGACATATCGACGGTAAGGATTATCCGCTGCACATGAAAAAGGAATTGACAGCTCAAATTGTCTCCTTAAAGAAGAAAAATCTCAAAGCTTCGGATTATGCAAAACGCACCCTCAATGAATTGTTTCCGGAAATTGACATAAAAAATACGATAGTTAAAGAAGCGGACATTTCAGAATCTGTCGTGGCCATAAATGAAGGGAACGGCAACTTCACCATAAAAAAATTGCCGACAATGGTGCAATTGTCTTGCGTGTGCGGCATCAGTTGTATGGATGTTAACAATGATGGCTTGACGGACATCGTTTTAGGGGGAAACAATTTTGAATTTAAACCGCAATTTTCGCGATTGGATGGCAATTACGGTTCGTTATTGCTCAACAAAGGAAATAATGAATTTGAATGGGAAGACTATTCAAAAAGCGGATTTTTCGTAAGAAATGAAATAAAGCACATCGCAAAGTTTAAGGATAAAAGTGGCGCAATGTATGTAATAACAGCAATAAACGATGACACTCCAAAAGTTTTCAAAATCATTAAATAAAATAGTAGCGCTTGCGTCGTTAGTTACTCTTTTGGCCTGTGGAGACAAAGAGCCACCGGTGTTTTTAAAGTTGGATGCCGCAACGACCCACGTTGATTTTACTAACAAATTGACTGAAACCAAAGACTTAAGCATTCTGGATTATCTATATTTCTATAATGGTGGTGGCGTTGCCATTGGGGATGTCAATGGTGATGGGTTGGTGGATATTTTCTTCTCAGGAAATCAAGTGAAGAATAAGCTATATCTCAATAAAGGAGGCATGCAGTTTGAAGATATTTCCAAAAAAGCAGGAATCGAAGGCAACAGTTCGTGGAACTCTGGCGTGGCAATGGCGGATGTCAATGGCGATGGGCTGTTGGACATTTATGTTTGTGCAGTAGTCGGCATCAATGGATTTCACGGACACAATGAACTGTTTATCAATAATGGAGATAACACATTTAAGGAATCGGCTCAAGAATATGGGTTGAATTTTGACACCTTCAGTTCTTCTGTCGCTTTCTTTGACTATGATATGGATGGGGATTTGGATATGTATTTGCTCAATCATGCGGTACATACACAACAATCTTTCGGGAAAGCAGATTTAAGATACCAACGAAATTATCAATCCGGAGACCGATTGATGAGAAATGATAACGGCAAGTTTACCGATGTTAGCGAAGAAGCTGGCATTTTTGGAGGTCCCAATGGCTACGGTTTGGGTTTGGCCGTTGCGGATTTTAACCAAGATGGTTATCCGGATATTTATGTTGGTAATGATTTTCATGAAGATGATTATTACTACATCAACAATGGCGATGGCACCTTTACAGATCAAATGCGAAAATATTTCGGGCATACCTCAAAATTCTCAATGGGTAATGACGTTGCAGACATTAATCACGATGGTTTACCTGACATCATTACCTTGGATATGAATGCCGACGACGAGAAAGTTCTAAAGTCTTCGGATGGTGATGAGGACATTCAAATACAAAAATTGCGCACCGATCAGTATGGATATTATTATCAATTCATGCGCAATATGATGCAAGTGAATCAGCCGGATGGCAGCTTTCAGGAAACTGCTTTATTAAGCGGGGTCGGATCAACAGATTGGAGTTGGAGCGCGTTATTTGGCGATTATAACCAAGATGGTGAACAGGATCTGTTTATTTCCAATGGTATAGAAAGACGGCCAAATGACCTGGATTATATCAAATATGTGTCCAATGATCAAATCGTGAAAAAAATTGACAATACCAATTTGGTCGATCATGAAGCCTTAAAAAAAATGCCTTCAGGAAAGGTTCCGAATTATATTTTTAAGGGAGAAGGCAATTTAATGTTTGAAAATAAATCAAAAACATGGTTCGATGACAATCCACCGTCTACTTCCAACGCATCAGCCGTAGGCGATTTGGACAATGATGGCGATTTAGATCTGGTAATAAGCAATCTGAACGATATGGTTTCCATCTACGAAAATCAATCCAACAAAACCAAAAATGCATACCTTAAAATAAAATTTAATTACTCAAAACCCAACGTTTTCGGGGTAGGAACTAAAGTCTTCGCGTATGCCAAAGGGAAGATGCAGTTCAAGGAATTATACACCACGCGAGGTTTTCAATCGACCTCGGAGCCCATCATTCATTTTGGTTTTGGCGAAGCTAAAAGTATTGATTCTGTAAAGGTGATTTGGCCCAATAAAACGTTTCAAATCTTAAAGGATGTGAAAGTCAATCAAACGCTCGTTATAAAGCCAGAAAACACCAAACCTCTAAAACAGAATACGGTTCCTCAATACAAAAAGTTTGAAAAAGTTGAAGGCAATTTGGGTATTGATTTTACCCATGTAGAGGATAGTTATATCGACTTTGAAAGGCAAAAATTGATGCCTTATAAAATTTCTGATAAAGGACCTGCAGTTGCAGTTGGTGATTTGAATGGAGATGGTAAGGAGGATATTTTCTTTGGTGGCTCAAAATATAAACCATCCAAAGTTTTTCTTCAAAGCGATACGAGCTATGTAGAAACAAATTATTTAGTTTTTGCGAATGATTCCATTAAGGAAGATGTATCCGCATTGATGGCGGATTTAAACAATGATAAAAAAAATGACTTATTCATTGCAACTGGCGGTGGTGATTTTTACAACAAAATGAAACCTTTACAGGACAGCTATTTTACGCAAAATGACGATACCAGTTTTTCGGCACAGCAGCTACCTAACTATTTCGGAAATGCCTCGGTGGTCAAAGCATGTGATTTTGATAACGATGGGGATTTGGATCTGTTTGTTGGCGGTTATGCCGTTACGAATGATTTTGGTAAAATCCCAGATTCCTATATTTTGGTTAATAACAATGGAACATTCTCAATTGCAGACAGTACCTACCAAATGGGTATGGTAACGGATGCCGTCTGGGAAGATTTTGACGGGGATGGATTAAAGGATTTGATTGTAGTCGGTGAATGGATGTCACCTAAATTTTATAAAAACACAAACGGAAAATTTATTGAAACAACTAAAATAAATAATCTCAATGGACTTTGGCAAACCATAGTACCCTTTGATATTGATAACGATGGCGATACAGATTATTTGCTCGGCAATTGGGGAATGAATACAAAATTCAAGGCTTCAGTGGATTATCCGATGCTCATGTATTATAGCGATTTTGATGGGAATGGGCAGACCGAAACCATTGTCTGTACCGCAAAAGATGAGATCTATTACCCGATTATTGGTTTGGATGAGCTATCGGGTCAATTGGTGTTTTTAAAGAAGAAATTCAATTCGTACAAAAGTTTTGCCGGGCAGCCAATCACCTCAATTTTGGATAAGAACATGATGAAAAATGCAAAAAAGTTAGAGGTCCATACGCTTCAATCCGGGTATTTGGAAAATGATAAAGGCACTTTTAAATTTGTGCCATTCATGAATGAATTGCAAGTGGCGCCCATCACTTCCTTTTTAAAATATGATTTTGATGGCGACCAAAAGGAAGAAGTATTGGCTTCGGGAAATTATTTTGGGGTCACACCTTTCCAAGGACGTCTGGAGGCCTTTTCTGGAGCATTGATAAAAAATTCAAAGTCCATCACTTTTGGTTCGCAACTGGGAATGGATTTAAGTAAAAAAGCAGTAAAAAAAATCAGCGTCATTCATTTAAAAGACAAACCGTATCTTTTGGTAACTTTCAATAACAGTAAAGCCGAAATTTATAAAATATTAAATTAAGCAGTCATGAAATTTTTTAAAGTAATAGTAGCATTGGTGCTTTTGTCATCATGCAAAAAGTCGGAGCCTATTGTCATTACAGCAGATGAATATAGTAATGCCATTGATAAAGTGGTGGACATTATGGTTCACGATATTTTTTCACCACCGGTAGCGAGTCGCATCTTTGCATACCCCAATATTGCCGCCTATGAAATTATTGCCATGCAAAACCCGAAATACAATTCATTGAGCGGACAAATAGCAGAGTTGACCCCGATTCCGAAACCTAAAAACCCGGAGCAGATTAATTTTCAATTGGCTGCCCTGATTGCCCATATGGACTTGAGCCGGCAACTGGTATTTTCTGAAGATCGGATTACGTCCTACAGAGATAGTTTATATAAAATTTGGCAAGATAAGAACCCGGAAATTTTTAAGAACTCGAAGGATTATGCCTTGGAAGTGAACAAACATATTGGAGAATGGATGAATGGAGATCATTACAAACAAACCAGGACCATGTCGAAATTCAATATCAATTCTGAGGATGTTTCCAGATGGGAACCTACTCCGCCCTCCTACCTGGATGGCCTAGAGCCGCATTGGATGAACATAAGAACATTTGTGATGGATTCTTCATCACAATTCAAACCTATTCCACCACCAAAATTTTCCATGGAAGAAGGGAGCGATTTCCATAAAGAATTAATGGAAGTTTACGATACAACCAATAAAATGATAGAAGAAGGCGATACTGCGGAAGAAGTCCAAATGGCCAAGTTCTGGGATTGTAATCCCTACGTGACGGTGACAAGGGGGCATTTAATGTTTGCTACTAAAAAAATCACACCAGGAGCACATTGGATTGGAATCACCAAAATAGCTTGCAAAAAAACCAATATGAGTTTTGATGATACAGTGTATGCTTATACCAAAACGTCTATTGCTCTATTTGAGGCATTTATTAGTTGTTGGGATGAGAAATACAGGAGCAATTTAGTACGGCCTGAAACACTCATCAATAAATTTATGAATGACAATTGGAAACCACTTCTTCAAACGCCACCCTTCCCTGAATATTCAAGCGGGCATTCAGTAGCATCGGGCGCGGGTTCAACGGTTCTGACCTCAATTTTCGGGAAAAATTTTCAGTTTGATGATGATACCGAACAGAAGTTTGGACTTCCTATTAGAAACTTTAAATCTTTTGATCAAGCCTCTGAGGAAGCTGCCATTAGCAGAATGTATGGGGGAATTCATTATCGGGCGGCAATCGAACAAGGCTTAAAACAAGGACGGGAGGTCGGTGCCTTTGTAGTCAGCAAATTAAAAATGGTCAATGAATAAATCTAGTCTAAAAAAAGGTATTTTTTTTATAGCAATCATCGGATTTATTGCTGTTATCGCTTGGTATTTGTTGAAACCTTATGACTATACTGTGGAGTTCAAATCA
This sequence comes from Aquaticitalea sp., assembly GCA_039919415.1. Lineage (GTDB taxonomy): Bacteria > Bacteroidota > Bacteroidia > Flavobacteriales > Flavobacteriaceae > JBPOFM01. The sequence continues at coordinate 8,608 of JBDSFP010000217.1, forward strand.
AAAGCCTTGGTGGGAACAATCAACCAGACTTTAAAGCTATGGAACACTAATCTAGATCAAAGCAAGCCCATACAACAAGTTGACATGGGAGAATTAGTCCAAAAACTGAAATTCGATGGGTCCGATTATGAGTTTCATTGGCAGTTATCGAGAATTGACGATTCCACGACCCAAGTTCATATTGGCATCAAGGATAGTGATAATCCTTTGAAAAACAAAATCAATGTTCTATTTAATAATACTGAATTTAAACAAAAAGTAAAGGGAAAAGTTTCTGAATTCATGTTGGTCTTAAGCACCCATTTAGAAAAATTTAAGGTTAAAATTGTAGGCGAAGCAACATTCCCAACCATCTATTGTGCTTATGTTCCAATAAAGACAAAGCAATTTTTGAAAGCAAAAGGTATGATGGAGAACTATGGCCTTTTAAGTACGTTTTTAATAGAAAATGGTGTGGAGTTGAATGGCAAACCCATTGTTGAGATTACTTCTTGGGATTCAAAAACAGATAGTATTTCTTATAACTTTTGTTATCCAATAGTAAAAAAAGATGGGCTGCCAACGCATCCTAGGATTAAATATAAAGATATAAAAGGCGGAAAAGCAATAAAAGCCATCTATAATGGGAATTATATTACGTCGGACAGAGCTTGGTATGCACTTATTGAGTATGCTAAAAGAAACAAGATTGAACTAATAAATACACCCATCGAGATATTCAACAATAACCCAAATATGGGTGGTGATGAACTTACATGGGAAGCAGAAATTTATATGCCAATAAAAGAATGACAATCCTCTAAAATTCAACTTCATGAAAAA
>JBDSFP010000244.1:0-4165 GCA_039919415.1 Aquaticitalea sp.
GAACTTTCATGGACTGTAAATGGCTCATAAAAATCAAAATGACGCTCCAATTCTTCGGTCGTGAAATGGTCTTCAAAAAAATAAAATCCTTGTAAGGTGTCGGCCTGCTTGATGTATGGCGAGCGTAAAATTCTGTCCCATGACCATTTTTGATTGATAGGTCGCTGTGATTTTTCCAAATTTGCAACTGTAATTAATTCCTTTTCCAAAAACCCATCTTGTTGTAAATACACTTGGTCTTTTTCGGAGTATGGGAAATACATATTGTCCGCGACTTTTTTCCATTGCTCCAATTCGGCTTGGGATAATTTCGCTTTGTTCATGATTCTTGTATAATCGGAATCATAATATTCTTTTACAGTATCTATATTTTCAAGTGCGTAATCGATGCACCATTTTGCAAGATAATTAGTGTAGAAATTATTGTTGATATTGTTTTCATATTCGTTCGGTCCCGTCACACCTAAAATAACATATTTATTTTGAGCGGTCGAAAAAGTGGCACGCTGGTGCCAAAAACGGGCAATCCCAACCAATACTTCCAATCCTTTTTCGGGAATATAACTGTAATCGCCCGTATATCTGTGATAGTTGTAAATCGCAAAGGCAATGGCGCCATTCCGGTGGATTTCCTCAAAGGTAATTTCCCATTCGTTATGACATTCCTCGCCATTCATCGTGACCATTGGATATAATGCTGCTCCATTTTTAAAGCCCAATTTGGTAGCATTTTCAATCGCTTTTTCAAGATGGTTATAGCGATAGGTCAACAGTTTTCTGGCAACTTCTTGGTCTTTGGTCGCCATGTAAAACGGGATGCAATAGGCTTCCGTATCCCAATAGGTACTGCCTCCATATTTTTCGCCAGTAAAACCTTTTGGACCAATGTTCAATCGCTCATCTTTACCCAAATAGGTTTGATTCAACTGAAATATATTAAAGCGAATGCCTTGTTGTGCCTTCACATCGCCTTCAATGGTAATGTCTGCCATATCCCAGATTTTCGCCCAAGCTTCTTTTTGTTTTTCTAATAGTTTATCAAAGCCTAATTCTGTTGCTTTCGCCAGATTTTTTTTGGCAACGGACACCAATTCGTCTTTATCATGATTTCTATCGACGGTATAGCCACCAAATTTTGTTAAAGTAATTGTATCGCCTTTGTTAACCTGATTTTTATATTGAAACTCAATAGAATCAGGAGCATCGTTGATGGCTTTTTCTTGTTTTAAAATGGTTCCATTCAATGAAATCTGCGCTTGCATTGCTGTGCAGACGTGAAATTTGGTCTTCATGGTATGTGACACAATAAAGCCTTGTTCGCCTTCAAAATTGATACTCAAGGTATTCCAGAATTTGTCATCCCAATTGCTATCTTCATTGGAAATGCCTGCATCCAAATAAGGTGCTAACGTAATTTGAGCATCGTTGTTTATAGGAGTTACATTATATTGAATGGCTCCAATTTCATCCATGTCCAAACTTAAAAAACGTTTGGTTTCTACCCTGACTTCCGCGTAATTGTGAAGCGTTGCAACAAAACTTCTGGAAAGCCAACCTTCTTTCATGTTCAATTCACGGCGAAAATTTTTGACTTCCTTGCAATTTGCCAAATCCAATGCTTCGCCATTGATGGTCACTTTGATTCCAATCCAATCGGGAGCGTTCAAAACTTTTGCAAAATACTCCGGATAGCCATTTTTCCACCAGCCCACGCGGGTTTTATCGGGATAGTAAACGCCTGCAATGTAACTGCCCTGAAAGGACTTGCCAGAATACTGTTCTTCAAAATTGGCACGTTGTCCCATGGCGCCGTTGCCAATGCTGAAAATACTTTCGGAGGATTTAACACGTTCGGCATCAAAACCTTCTTCTATGATGGACCACTTGTTTGGTTGTATATAATCTTGATTCATATTTTTTTGAGATAAGAGACTAAAGACAAAAGACCGCTTCGCTGCAAGACTAGAAAACAAACTGTCTTTTGTCTTTTCTCTATGTTCTTTTTTCTTTTATTAATTCATTTAAAAATTCTTCTGACATTTCCGTAAAATCATTGAATACGTAATCTGCTTTTTTCAATATTTTTTTATCGCCAATTCCGATGGATACCATGCTGGCAATTTTCGCTGCTTTAATGCCTGCAAGAGAATCCTCAAAAACAATACAGTTTTTTGGCTTACATTTCAAAAGTTTGGCAGCGTTCATAAACACTTCCGGATTTGGTTTTGCCCTGGTCACATCATTGCCATCGATGATGACTTCAAATTTGTCAAGAATATTCACTTTTTCAAGTATCATCCGTGCATTCTTGCTTGCAGAACCCAAGGCGATATGTTGATTTTTATCTATTAAGAAATCCAATACTTTGACTACATCAGGAAGAATCTCGCTATCATCCATCTTTTTAATATAACTTAGATAATCGTCGTTTTTAAGAGCCATTAATTCCATGAATTCATCTTCGGAGATGCTCTTATTTGCCCAGCCTAGTATTTTCTCAAGAGATTTGACTCGGCTGACGCCTTTTAATTGTTCGTTTTGATGTTCATTAAAATCGACAGCAATGCTGTTCGCCAATTTTTTCCAAGCCAAAAAGTGATATTTTGCGGTGTCCACGATGACACCATCGAGATCGAATATGAATGCTTTTTTATTCATTTATTGTAATTTTAGCTTTATCATTGACCGTCAATGAAAGGATACCTGCCAAAATCATGGAACAGCCACCAATCAATAAGGCATAAATGGGTTCATTATTAAAATATGTAGACACAAGAAATCCTAAAATGGAAGCTGCTACCAATTGTGGAATAACTATAAAGAAGTTAAAAACGCCCATATAGTAGCCCATTTTGGAAGCTGGCAATGATCCCGAAAGCATGGCGTAAGGCACAGACAGAATACTTGCCCAAGCAATCCCGACACCAATCATTGGTAACCATTCGATTGTGAAGGTTGTGGGATTTGAGATAAAGTAAAGTGACATCAATCCCAAACCACCAGCGACCAATGCCAAAAAGTGCGTAAACTTTCTGCTCGTACGTTTTGCCAATAACGGCAATAAAAATGCCACCGCTGCAGCGATGATATTATAATTGGCAAACATTTCCCCAACCTGATTGGCTCCTGCATTATATGCTGCTGAAGTGGTATCAGTTGTTTTGTAAATATGTTCGGTAACTGCTGCGGTGGTATATATCCACATAGAAAAGAGTGCGAACCAAGAAAAGAACTGCACCCAAGCCAATTGTTTCATAACCTTTGGCATCATCTGAAAATCGTTCATGATGGTCACGAATCCATTTCTGGTTTGGTTTTTTTGCAATAGGCCCGAAACTATCAAAGCCAAGCCGCCAAAACTTATCAGTCCCAAGGTGAGAACGTATAAATCCTTTTTCAGATCCTCAGTGTACACAAAATAGGTGGCAATGAGTCCGATGGCAAGTGCAATGAGTCCTTTCGTTAAATGAGATATTCCGTTCTTACGATACCAATCAGCGGAAAAATCCTCACGAACCGGTTTGAATTCCTTTTCGGCTTCCTCAAAGGCTTTCATTTCTTCAGGGGAATATTCTTTGGACCGTAAAACTGTCCAAAGCACGGCAATAAAAAAAGAGGCACCTCCTATATAGAATGAATATTTTACTGAATGTGGAATAATACCTTCAGGAGCGGTATTGTCAGCTCCAAAATAAGTGAGCATCAACGGCAATTTTGAAGCGAAATACGCCCCAATACCAATAAAGAAACTTTGCATTGCAAACCCCTTTGTACGCTGATGATCTGGTAAATTGTCGCCCACAAAGGCTCGAAAAGGTTCCATCGAAACGTTGATGGACGCATCCATTATCCACAGCATCCCGGCTGCAAACCATAACACGGGAGAATTAGGCATAACAAACAATGCCAAGGATGCCAAAATCGCTCCAACCAAGAAATAGGGTCTGCGACGACCCAATCTTGCATGCCAAGTCCTATCGCTTAAATAGCCAATGATGGGCTGAATGATCAAGCCTGTCAAAGGAGCCGCAACCCACAGAATCGGGATATCATCGATTTCTGCACCGAGCGTTTGAAAAATTCGACTTACATTGGCATTTTGTAGGGCAAAACCCATTTGGATTCCCAAAAACCCGAAACTCATGTTCCAGATTTCCCAAAATCC
>JBDSFP010000370.1:0-4332 GCA_039919415.1 Aquaticitalea sp.
GCATTCCTCCATCAACATTTATCGTTTGTCCTGTCACGTAAGCACTCATTTCACTTGCCAAAAAGACACATACATTGGCAATGTCTTCCGGTGTTCCGCCTCGTTTTAATGGAATGGCGTCTCTCCAACCATTAATCGTATTTTCATCCAATTTTGCGGTCATTTCAGTCTCGATAAAACCTGGCGCGATGACGTTGCTTCTAATATTTCTTGACCCCAACTCTAAAGCTACAGATTTTGAAAACCCAATAATTCCTGCTTTAGAGGCTGCATAATTGGTCTGGCCCGCATTTCCCTTTACACCTACTACGGAACTCATATTAATTATGGAACCTTTACGCTGTTTTAACATCGGTCTCATCACTGCTTTGGTCATGTTGAACACTGATTTCAAATTGACTTCTATGACTTTATCAAAGTCCTCCTCTCCCATTCGCATCAAAAGATTATCCTTAGTGATACCTGCATTGTTGACCAAAATATCGATGCTTCCAAATTCCTTAAGAACATCTTCCGCCAACTGTTGGGATTCGTTAAAATCAGCAGCATTACTTTGGTAACCTATAGCCTTGACGCCCATATCATTCAACTCTTTTTCCAATGCCTTGGCCGATTCTACGGATGAACTATAAGTAAACGCGACATTAGCGCCATGCTGTGCAAAAACTTGCGCAATTCCTTTACCGATACCACGCGATGCTCCTGTGATGATGGCTGTTTTTCCTTCCAATAATTTCATAACTATAAATTTTGTCACGATTGCAAGCGTTTTTTATCAAAGTCGCAATTGTAAATGGTTGTTTTTCTAATTTCAAATATAACCATAAGAAGTTGTATGAAATAAAAAACCCCATAAAATTATTAGTATTTTATGAGGTTTTTCTATGGTTTGATTGAGAAATTTATCCCAATACTTCTTTTACTTTTTTACCAATTTCTGCTGGTGATTCAACCACATGGATGCCACAGGATTTTAAGATTTTCTTTTTTGCTTGTGCCGTGTCATCACTTCCTCCAACAATGGCTCCAGCGTGACCCATCGTACGACCTGCAGGTGCAGTTTCTCCAGCTATGAAACCAATAATCGGTTTTTTGCTGCCGCTGTTTTTGTACCAATGCGCCGCTTCTGCTTCCAATTGCCCACCAATTTCACCAATCATCACGACGGCTTCTGTCTCTGGGTCGTTGATCAACAATTCGACAGCTTCTTTTGTTGTTGTTCCGATGATTGGGTCTCCACCAATACCGATGGCTGTTGTAATGCCCAATCCTTGTTTTACCACTTGATCAGCAGCTTCATAGGTCAAGGTTCCTGATTTTGAAACGATTCCCACTTTTCCTTTTTTAAATACGAATCCTGGCATAATTCCTACTTTGGCTTCACCTGGCGTAATCACTCCTGGACAGTTGGGACCGATCAATCGGCAATTTTTATTCTTTATATAATCTGCAGCTTTAATCATGTCGGCAACAGGAATCCCTTCGGTAATACAGATGATGACTTTGATGCCAGCATCGGCAGCTTCCATAATAGCATCAGCTGCAAAGGCAGGAGGCACAAAAAGTATGGAGGTATCAGCACCAACTTTATCCACTGCGTCTTTAACCGTATTGAAAACAGGTTTGTCCAAATGGGTCTGACCACCTTTTCCTGGAGTCACACCGCCAACCACGTTGGTTCCATATTCTATCATTTGGGTGGCGTGAAATGTGCCTTCACTTCCTGTAAAACCCTGTACTATAACTTTTGAATTCTCATTGACTAAAACGCTCATGTATCTTTTGCTTTATTTTTTTTTATCCCGAAGCGTCGGGATTGCAAAAGTAACCCATTCACAACTATCTGTAAAGTGTAATTACACTTTTATTTCTGAAAATGTTTTGAGACTGGCAGGATTTTCGTCAGCCATTTGGCTTATTTCATAACCTTTATAGAGCTTTCCATCTTTAACTTCCCAAATGGAAATGAAATGTGCTAATGCCTCTTCTTCCTCCTTAGGATTTTCAATTGGAACAACATAAATGCTGAACCGTGCTGTGACATTGTTTCCTTCTGCCAACAAATGGCTCAAGTGATGTTTAAACGACACGTACGATTTACGGATGCCATCTAACATAACTTTTATGTCTTTATAATGCAAGGTTGTAAAACCTTTACTGCTGTTCCAATGTAATTCACAATCTTTATGAAAAAGGGACAGTGCCTTAGAATCTTTGCCCAAATCCAAATCATAAAAAGATTGTACTATCCCTTTTGGAGTCATTTTTTCTTGTTGGAATTTTTCATGAAATCGGCCATTTCCTTTATAGTGGCCATTTCTTTAAGCTTTGTACGTGCTTCCATTACTGGAGTTCCCCAATAGGTTTTGCCACCTTCTATGGATTTGGTTACGCCAGTTTGTCCATGAATTATTGCTTTACTTCCGATTGTAATGCCGCTAGCGCATCCCACTTGTCCCCATATGGTCACTTCGTCTTCAATAATCATACATCCTGCGAGGCCAACTTGGGAAGCAATGAGACATTTTTTTCCAATAACCGTATCGTGACCAATCTGGATTAAATTATCCAATTTTGAGCCTTCTCCAATAGTTGTATCGCCAGTAACGCCTCTGTCAACTGTACAAAGAGCGCCGATATCCACATAATCTTTTATCACGACTCTCCCTCCAGAAATCAAAGGATCATATCCTTCCGGACGTTTTTTATAGTAAAAAGCACTGGCACCCAAAATGGTTCCTGCATGGATGGTGACATGGTTACCGATGATAGTGTCATCATAAATGCTCACGTTGGAATGGATCAGGCAATGTTCTCCAATTATGACATTATTACCAATGAAACAGTTGGGTTGGATGATGGTGTTCTTTCCGATTTTAGCGGATTCTGATATGGATGCATTCGAGCTTTGAAATGGCTTGAAATGTTGGGTAAGTTTATTGAAATCCCGGAATGGATCATTGCTGATAAGAAGCGCTTTTCCTTCGGGACAATCAACTTCTTTGTTAATGAGAATGATGGTTGCCGCAGAATTTAAAGCCTTATCATAATATTTTGGATGGTCCACAAAAACTATATCACCACTTTCAACCACATGGATTTCATTCATGCCCAAAACAGGAAAATCATCGGCGCCTACGAAGGGTGTGTCGATGATTTGTGCAATATGTTTTAGTGTGTGTGGTAGCGGAAATTTCATTGGAATGGTTTACAGTTTACAGTTCAAAGTTCAAAGTTCCAAGTAGAAAGTTCTAAGTTTAAAGTTTAAAGTTTAGAAGTATATGTAAAAAAAATTGAAAAATTGCGGTTAAATCCACCATTATTCCTTTACACGTTCTTTATAGGTTCCTTTTTCGGTTTCGATTTTTATTTTATCTCCTTCATTGATGAATAGCGGCACATTCACTTCTGCTCCAGTTTCTACTGTGGCAGGTTTTGTAGCGTTGGTTGCAGTATTTCCTTTTACTCCAGGTTCAGTTGCTGTAACCGTCAAGGTGACTGTTGCTGGCATATCGACTGAAAGTGGCATGTTATCTTCAGAATTGATCTGAATCGTAACCACTTCTCCTTCTTTCAACAAATCAGGTCTGTCCAAAGCAGCTTCCAACAACCGGATTTGGGTATAATCTTCAGTATTCATAAAATGAAAGAACTCGCCATCATTATATAGATATTGGAACTTATGGGTTTCCACCCTCACTTCCTCAATTTTATGTCCTGCGGAAAATGTATTGTCCAAGACCTTTCCATTAGTAACACTTTTCATTTTTGTCCTAACGAATGCTGGGCCTTTACCTGGTTTGACGTGAAGAAATTCTGTAATTTTATAAATGTCGTTGTTATATCTGATGCATAATCCGTTTCTAATGTCTGATGTGCTTGCCATTTGGTGTTTGTTATCGATGTGTTTGTTGTTGAGGTGTTTATTGTTAAATTGTTCGTGGTTGTAATAAAAAACTGTTATCCAGAATTTTTGGTCTATTATCTTTGTTCTTTTCTCAATTTTCTTTTTCTAATAAATTCAATTCGATTTAAAATATCCTTTCATGATGCCTCTGTGTGAATTCTTGATAAATTGAAGAATTTCATCACGTTCAGGCGTGGCTTCCATTTCGGCTTCTATAATTTCGGAGGCTTGAGTGTTATTGTAATTTCTCTGATAAAGAAGTCTATAAATATCTTGCACTTCCTTGATTTTATCCGAAGAAAATCCTCTACGTCTTAATCCCACAGAATTTATTCCAACGTAAGATAATGGCTCACGTGCCGCTTTTACGAACGGAGGCACATCTTTTCGCACCAATGAACCACCAGTCACAAAGGCGTGATTTC
>JBDSFP010000391.1:0-14404 GCA_039919415.1 Aquaticitalea sp.
GTTTTCACAAATATCCAATGAACCGTTAGTCCCGGCATCAGGTTTTGGATTTAAGGTGACGGTTACCGTTGCATAAGCATCATCACAAGGTGGTGTTCCAGTGACTGTGTAGGTATAAATTCCGGCCGGTTCCACTACAGGATCAAAGATTCCGCTTCCACTTGCCAATGTGGGAGACCAAGTGCCTCCAGTATCGGGCGTTCCACCCAAACTGTTGAACAAATCTTGGGGTGCATCGTTTTCACAAAGATCTAAAGTGCCATTGGTTCCAGCATTTGGAGGAGGAATGATGGTAATGGTGACTGTTGATGAACTGGTTCCGCAAGGACTCGTACTTACAGAATACATAAAGACGTAAGGGCCGCCATCAACCGTAAGTGTGGTTACGTTGACAGTGCCTAAACTTCCGTTGGAAGTTGGTAATGGTCCAGTCCAAATCCCCATTGTTTCAGGAGTTCCTCCAAGAGCATTAAAAAGGTTGACGCTTACGATTGTATAGAGATCCGTTTCACATAAATTTATTGTGCCATTGGTGCCAGAATCGTTAGGAGGGGATAAAACCACCGTAACTTCTAAGCGCTCATCACTTTCACAAGGCGGATCTACAGTAGTAGCAAAATAACTTTGTCCATCCACTAAGGGTGTCGATGCATCTAAAGGAGATGCTGTTGAAATGGTTAAATACCAATTATTAGTACCACTTGCCTGTAGGTCGGCAACTGTGGCTGGTTGCTGGGCATCCGCACAAAATTGCTGAATGGCATTACCTGTTGGAACTGGAACGACACCAACATTGACAAAAACAGTCAACCTTGAGGTTCTACATCCCGTATTTGGATTGGATTGATTGACATAATAGAGTGTATTGTCCATCAAGATGGTGGTTGGCGACAGAGCAGTTCCTCCGTTGGGCACCGTGTACCATTTTATATCATTCCCGTTGGCAATCAAATCGGCAATAGTGGCATCGTTGGGAGAATCCACACAAACACCTTGAAAACTTAATCCAGTAGGTGCCCCATATATTACGACATCCACCCGCGGTCTTGTGCCGCATGTTCCTGAATTATTATCAGCATAATAATCTTCGCCACTGATTAAACCTTGGGAATTGGATAGAGGAGTCGTAGAGGTCGCTGTAGCATACCATTTGACACCATTTCCATTATTGGTCGCAGTCAGATTTGCAATCGTAGGAGTTTCTAGGTCGCAGAACGTCTGTAAAGGATTTGTGACCGTCGGACATTGGGAATAGGTATGAAATATCCCTCCAATCACCAATAGAATTGTGATTAAAAACTGACGATAAAATTGTACTTTGTTCGTTTTTCCCATAAATGATGAACTATCCCGTAAACTATACTAGGGATAGAGACTTATAATTATTCGGCCTCCCGAATGTTTGTATCGGTGTCATATTGAAGGATGTAAATGCCTTCATTGTTATAACCCCCTGTATTGGTTTTTTTGTAATCAAATTTTAGATTGACGTATTCGGTGATGTCGTTTTTTGCTGATTCCTCAAAACTTTGAGTTTGTGCCAATCGCAATAAAGTATCAAATGTAATATCAAATCCCAAGATTGCATTCGTGGAAGGACTTATATCATATACTTTTTTATAAGTTTTAGAAAAATTCTCCAATTTCGTATTGGTTTCCATGGTTGACAGAGAGGGGAACAGCATTTTCAATATCCTGTAACGCTTCACCGAAACATCATCCGTATCAGGGATCAATGTTGGCTCCAGAACGGCCAATTGCAATTTATAACTCTTCATTTCGCTTAAAAGAATGTTGGTGACATTTAGAAAAACACTATTGCGATCGCTATCCAAAATGACATAATTCATTTGGTTTTGTTTTAACAGAGCGATTAGGTCGTCGTCGTAGAAGTTGCCATTGTTTTTGATATTTATAAATTGTACAGTTGGAGCATAACTTGCAATAAAATCCTTGCTTTCCGAACGGTTCATGTCGCTGACCACAATAATGTTTCCTTGTTTTGAAAGCATGAAATCCAACATTTTTTTGCGCTGTTCATTGATCGAAGGTAAGGCTCCAAAGACATTATCGACATTCTGTAGGTGCGCAATGGGAGCAGCAGTGATGACAGGAACCCGTTGCTCGGCGACCAACTTTGCAAGTTCTTCTTTACTATTTCCGTAAAATGGCAATACCAGCGCATCGTAAGTTTCTAAATGCTGTTCTTTGGCCAAATCCAATAATTTCGAATTTCTTTTATCGTCTTCTGCTTCGAGAATAGTAATCTCGACATTCAAACCCAATTTTTTAATGGAATCCAATGCAATTTTGGCACCCGAATAAAATTCCAAATGCTCTCTTTTGAAATCGTCTGAAACGGAACTTAATTCTTTTGAACTGTGAGCTTCCTCATTAAATTGAGCTTCGTTAAAGGGCAAAAACATTGCTACTTTTTCACTTTTGGAGGTTGTGATTGTTTTTGTCAGGTCTTTATATGGAGACGAAACAAGGTTTGTTACAGGTTTTTGGTTGACAGCATTTTCTTTTGAAATTTCTCCAGTATTTGGCATTTTAACCATCATGCCAATTTGGACGGATTCCTTCAATTGTGGATTTAAAGCCACAAAATCATTAATGCTCATGCCAGCTTTTTTGGCCAAACCATAAAGAGTTTCCTTCGGTTGAACTTCATAATTTATATAAGCTTTGGTACTTGGCATTTGAGTTTCTTGAGGTACAGCTTCGGGCTCATTTTTTTCTGGTTCTAAAATGGTATTCTCTGGTTTTTCCGTTTCAACCAAAACAGTTGGTTCGGCAACTTTTTCTTCTTCTTTTAAAGGTTTATTGGTAGTTTGAATTGAATCCGTCAAAATTGTTGATTCTGTTGGAGTTTGGCGGGGTGTTTCAGTAACTACAATGATTTCACTAGTCTTATCTTTCACTATTTTTTCGCCATATTTCGAAGGGATGCGAAGTGAGAGACCGGCTTGTAGTGTTGGAACAATCTGTGGATTCAACTGCTCAAGTTCTTCAATGGTGGTTTCATATTTTTTTGAAAGACTATATTTTGTGTCACCATACTTCACCACATAGGTATCGTAAGGCGGAGCTTTTTGTTTATTTTGGGGCATTGTTAAGGTCTGGTCCTTATTTAAATTCTTTGCAAGCTCATCGGTGCTTGCTTCAACAGGCTGTTCTGCGGCAACATTAGTACTGATCTTAAGCACATGGCCTTCGTTTAAACCCGAAACTATTTGAGGGTTGAGTGCTTCCAGTTCGGCGATGCTCATTCCAAATCGCTTGGCCAGGCTAAATTTGGTCTCTCCTTTTTTTACGGTGTAGGTCAAATTTTGTTTTGCAACTGAGGATTTAATGACATCAGCAGCACTTTCCAATTGAGGGCTATTGATTTTGGATTCTGGAATGGTCAGCACATCATTTTCCTTGATGTCATCCAATGAATTCAGGGTTGCGAGATTTGCCTGCAGGATGTCATAAGGTGTTACATTGTATTTTTTGGCTATCTCAATGATGGTTTCGCCAAGACTGACGGTATGCTTTTTCGTGTTCACTTGGGAAATTCCAAATTGAAAGAACAGAAAAAACAGCATACAAACCTTAAAGAGTCGCTTCGTTTTTATCACTGATGAGAGTTTGGTTAAGAACCTTAATGTTCTGATAAAAATACCAAAAAATCCGTCAACAGTAATATTCCAATGGAAAATTATCAAGATGTTATTAACATTTAAGACTAAAATCCTACAAAATTGTGACTGTTTTTAGGTAGAAATAATTAAAACCTTCCGAATAGAAGGGTTTTTAGAAGATTTGGTATGAGAGGCAGGTATAATCCCTCGACCTGCGGGGTTTTTATTTCCTAAATTGAAAGAATGATATTTTAATACGGATAATATTGTCCGATTTAAAATTTAATAGTATCTTTGTAGCAACACAACAAAAATCATATGTTTTCAAAAGCCTGCGAATATGGGGTCAAAGCATCCATTTATATTGCTTTAAATTCTTACGACGGAAAACGTGTGAGCCTCAAGGCTATTGCCAAGGAAATTGATTCTCCAGAAGCCTTTACTGCAAAAATCTTACAGAAGTTGGCAAAACATCAAATTATCCAGTCTGTTAAAGGTGCTTATGGTGGATTTGAAATACCAAAAAACAAGATAGCAACGTTTAAATTATCACAAATTGTCAATGCCATTGATGGCGACACTATATACACGGGATGTGGTCTGGGCTTGCATATATGTGACGAAAACCATCCCTGTCCTGTACATGATACCTTTAAACTCATAAGAACAGAACTGAAAGATATGTTGGAAAGCACTAATTTGGAACAATTGGCTTTGGACATCAAATCGGGAGCCTGCTTTTTAAAGCTTTAAAAAAAAATTTGAATATAAATAGGATAAAATTATCCGAATTAAATGATTATTATGGAAACAATAGATAAAGATTATCAAAAACAAATAGGCCAATTCGTGGCAGATGATTTCAGAACAGCATCTATTTTTTCAAATTATGGCATCGATTTTTGCTGTAAAGGCGATCGGTCCATTGAAGAGGTTTGTACTAAAAACAATATCGATAGTGACGAATTATTGGGCAAACTTATGGAAATCAAAAATTCAAATACGCAACAATCCATCGATTATAAATCATGGCCATTGGATTTATTGGCAAATTACATTGTAAAGAAGCATCACAGATATGTGGAGAAGAAAATTTCCGAGCTGCGTCAGTTTTTAGATAAGTTATGCAAAGTACATGGACAAAATCATCCTGAACTCTTGAAAATTAAGGCGCTTTTTATAGAGTCGTCACAAGAACTATCAGCACACATGAAAAAAGAGGAACTCATACTCTTCCCTTTCATCAAACGTATGGTCAAAGCGAAATTGGAAAGCTCACAAATCCAATCGCTACAATTTGTAACGGTCGAAAATCCTATTGCCATGATGAAACATGAGCATGATAATGAAGGGGAGCGGTTTAGACAAATTGCCGATCTGACCAATAATTACACACCTCCAGCTGATGCCTGTAATACCTATAAAGTGACTTTTGCCATGTTGGAAGAGTTTGAGAAAGATTTGCATTTGCACATCCATTTGGAAAATAACATATTGTTCCCGGAGGCTATAAAGCTGGAACAATCCTTTGGGTAATATTTTTAATTGATTTTTAAAATTGCACTTTCCTTTTGTTACTTATTGTTATGTTAAACTTGAAGGTTTTTTTGAGGGAAAACCAAAGCCCAACAATATGAGATACAATAGGGAAGTGTTTTATTCAATACCTTAAAAAATGACACAAAAACCATTAAAAAGACATAAAACACTTCAGCCATTAAGCAGAGATCATCACCACGGTTTATTGCTTTCCTGGAAAATAAGAAGCGGCTTTAACAAGAAAATAGAAGTTGAACGCATAAAAACCTATACAGATTGGTTTTTTATGACTCATTTAATACCTCATTTTGAACTAGAAGAACAACATATTTTTCCACTTTTAAAAAAAGATAATGATTTGGTAAAACGAGCTTTGTCAGAACATCGACGTTTAAAACGATTGTTCAATGAAGAAAACGAAATCGAAAAATCCTTGTCGAAAATAGAGGAAGAATTGGAACATCACATCCGCTTTGAAGAACGAGTGCTGTTTCCAGAGATTCAAAAAATCGCAAGTGAAGAAGAGTTGGTTTTGATTGAAAAAATGCATCAACAAGATAATTTTGAAGACAATCTCAATGATGAATTTTGGCGATAATTAACTTATTTTGAATAGGTAATACTTTCTGCTTAAATACAAACATGGCCCAAGTCCAATTGTTGGTAATGTCCTTGTTGCCTCCTTTTAAAACTTTCGTGGTTTCCGTGGCGAACGCCAGCATTTCGCGGATGATATGCCACATCTCTAACATTCAATTGCACAAGCAGTTGTATACCTCATCATTCATCAAAAACCATAAAAAAAGGAACGAAACCATAATAGTCCCGTTCCTTTAATATATCTTTTAAAAGTGCTCTTCTTAAATCAAGCGCACTTTGGTTGCAATCATTCCTTTAACCCCTTGTATGATATCAAAGACCACTTTGTCATTTTCTTTAATCACATCATTCAAATGTGAGATATGTACAAAAATGTTTTCCTTGGTATCTTTTAAGTTGATAAATCCAAACCCATGAGGATTACTGAAAAAATTGACGGTGCCTTCTTTGGAAGTTCCAATGTGCTGTTTCTCGGTAAATCGATTCATAATATATAGTTTTTAAGATGTGAGTTATTGTAATAAATTATAATAGATACTAAATAAATTCGGTTAGGAACATCACGAAGATGTTATAAACCTCATAAAAATTGTAATCAACTAATTAATTATCACAACAAAGGTGATTATTTAATAAGAAGTTTAGTTACATAACTATGTGTTACATTTACATAAATCACAGATAGGATTTTTAATTAAAGAATAAAATAGCCGCCTCGAGTTATGAGGCGGCTTATTTCAAATGCCAAATTATACATTCATTAGGCTTCCTTATTAATAGCATTGCAAAAATGATTAAATCACAACCTATCGATGTTACACAAATTTGTCATTTAGTCACAGAAATCACAGATTTTATATTTGTCTCTTCATTTTTTAAATAAGGTACCAATGTCTCGGGATTTTATTTCTCCCTACCACTCCCTGTTTAGATTTAACTGGTTTCCTAAACACTAAACCCAAGCTGCATCAGTGAATCATGTAACTTATTTCAAAAAGATGTAAAACTTCTCAAACTTAAAGAGTTAATTTTACACAATACATTTCAAACTACATTCAGATGATACATAAAAAGAACGAACTTTCAGAAAAAAAACTTTTGATGATTGTAGATGATGATAAAGACGACCGTTTTTTTTTCCGCAGTGCCATTCGTAAAAACAATCCATCATTCGAATGTGTGGAGGCAGAGAATGGTGTGGATGCACTTCAACAATTGCGAAAAGTAGAAGTGTTGCCGGATTTTATTTTTCTCGATTTGAACATGCCAAAGATGGATGGACGCGAATGTCTAAAAGAATTGAAAAAAGATAAAACCTTAAAACATATTCCGGTCATTATTTACAGTACCTCTGAATATAAAGTCGATAAAGAAGTAACCAAAGAACTGGGAGCCGACTATTTTCTCACCAAATTATCCGATATTTATCCGTTACCCGAAGAATTAGTAAAAGCGATGAACAAAGTAGAAGAAAAAACCTAAACACAACTCACTTTATCGCGCAC
Organism: Aquaticitalea sp.; assembly: GCA_039919415.1. Lineage (GTDB taxonomy): Bacteria > Bacteroidota > Bacteroidia > Flavobacteriales > Flavobacteriaceae > JBPOFM01. The sequence goes on from JBDSFP010000391.1 coordinate 7,274, forward strand.
TTACCGAGCCATTTTGGCTATCGCTTCCTTTAAATAAAAAGATAAGGTAACTGTTCATATTTTTAAATTTTGTCCCGAAGTATGGAGATTTTGGTTTAGCTCTCCCACTTGTTTCCTATAATCTGATAGTGTAAATTGTTCAGAAGAAAATGAAACTTCCATAATACCATAGGAACTGTCATTTCCAGTCTTGTTTTTGTATCTTTCCTCAGTGAAAGTATAAAACTGGGGACTAAGAAATTTTAATGTTGTTGGTGATGATGCAGACGACCATCTATATTTCGGCAATCTGATTAGAAGACAGAGACATTATACCCGCGAACTTGGCTGATTCTATTTCATCAATAAACCAATAGGTGAAAAAAAACTTCCGCAGCATCCAATTGCAACAACGAAAAAGCAAGGTAAAACATATACTATCAATATTAATTTTTCTCGTCAATGGCAAAAGTAAAAAAAAATATAACCCAAGCTCCTGTTACCGAACAGAACTTTCCCGATGTAAAACTCACAGACTTTGAAATCAATATAAAATTTCCGTCTATCGGTAAACGGACATTAGTATTGAATGGGAGAAAAATCAACATTAAAAAAAATAGTGAAGAGTTAATTCTTTTTGCCAATAAAAATAAAAACAATCTGGTAGCATCCCGAGAAATTATTAAAGAGAATGAAAAACAATCGGAAAAGGAGCGCAAATTGCTTCACGATTTCTTTACACAAGCGCCCGCCATTCTTGCCATTCTCAAGGGACCTGACCATGTATTTGAATTTGCCAATGAAGCATATATGGAGCTTGTTGACAATCGTAACATTAAAGATAAATCGGTACTTGAAGCATTGCCAGAAGCAGAAGCGCAGGGTTTTATTGAATTGCTTGATACTGTATATAAAACGGGCGAAACATACAATGGAAAAGAAATGTCCTTTAAATTGGATAAAGGCAACGGAAAAACAGTGGAGTCTTATCTCAATTTCATTTATCAAGCATTTAAAAATGACAAAGGTAACATAGAAGGTGTTTTAGTATATGCACATGATGTTACAGAACAGGTAAATATGCGCAAACAAATTGAAGCAAGCGAGAACGAGCAGAAGAAATTGGCAACTCATTTAAAATTGGCGACGGATTCCGCCAATGTTGGGGTTTGGTCTTTAGATATAGCTACCTCAAAATTAGAATGGTCAAACATTCATAAAAATTTATGGGGATATAACGTGCATCGTGAAGACCTGACTTATGAAGACTGGCATAGGGTGATTGTGCCTGAGGATAAAAAATTGGCTTTTCAAAAAATAGAGCAATCAAAGATTAATCATGATATATATGAAGTTGATTATCGGATAAAACGAGCAAATGATGGGACTGTGGTGTGGATGAGATCAACCGGACAGTATCATTATGATGATTTTGGCAAAGCCCATATGCTTTCAGGTGTCAGCATCGATATTACCGAACATAAAAGTTTTACTGAAGAATTGGAAATAAATGTCAAACAGCGAACCTCAGAACTCAAAACATTAAACAAAGCACTAAGACAAACCAATACACAGTTAGACCAGTTTGCCCATGTAGCCAGTCACGATTTGCAAGAACCCTTGCGAAAAATAATAACCTTTTCCATGCGTTTGCAGGACGAATACCAAGAGGAATTGAGCACAGGCGCAAAAGAATATCTCAATAAAATTGAAGGCGCGTCTGCACGTATGAAAATACTGATCCAGGATTTGCTCAATTATTCGCGCTTGCTTGAGCACGAAAAATCAGTTGAGCCAACCAATTTAAATGAAACACTAAAAAATATTTTAGACGATTTTGAATTGCTCATAGACGAAAAGAAAGCCGTAATAAAATTTGATGAACTCCCTACCATCGATGCCATCCCCTTGCAGATGAACCAGCTTTTTTATAACCTTATCAGCAACGCGCTTAAATTTTCATGGGAAGAGGTGCCGCCAGTCATCACCGTCACATCGCGCACACTTTCAAACAAACAAATTAAAAAATATCCCAACTTGAATCCAGCAAATTCTTATATTGAAATAATTGTCAAAGACAACGGTATCGGATTTGAGCAAAAATATTCTGAAAAAATATTCACTATCTTCCAGCGTCTGCACAGCAAAGAAACGTTTATCGGTACAGGCATTGGTCTGGCACTCACAAAAAAAATCATTGAAAATCACCATGGCCTAACTTTTGCAGAGGCAAAAGAAAATAAAGGAGCTTCTTTTCATGTTATACTTCCTTTTAAACAACCTCAATAAACAACCAGAGACTATGGAGAACACAAATTTTATGATTATAGACGATGATGCAGATGACCGATTCTTCTTCAAAAAAGTTGTATCGAAAATGAATGGTTCCAAAGAATGTATGGAAGCAAATGGCTGTGAGGAAGCCATGGAGTTATTGAGAACAACAGAGCAATTACCACATTTTATTTTCCTGGACATCAACATGCCCCGCCATGATGGGCGCGAATGTTTAAAGCAATTAAAAAGCGATGTGAAACACAAACATATTCCTGTCATTATGTATTCCACTTCTTTTTCCGAAGAAAGTATCAACGAATTTTACAAACTCGGAGCATCAACTTATCTCCAAAAGCCAACGGATATGAATAAACTTCCCGACCAAATTACGGAAGCGATTAAAGACCTATAAAACCTTTTATAGACCATATCAATATTGCAGCAATTGCAACCTCCAGCTCACGTCACCATCTTCTCCAGTCCAATGATCACAGGATATAACAAAAAACAAAATGAATAAAAAAACAAAAGTTGAATTCTAATTTAAAGCGTGTTTCCCGACTTTGCATGATAGTTGTTTAGATCATTAATTCAGATATAATGCATAAAAAAAAGCAGACTTTAGAAGTCTGCTTTTGTATTGCCAAATTAAAGTATTGATTTGGACTTTATAACTAACCAACCATGACAAAAATAGAGGATTTCTTTCCACTTTAGTTACACAATTTTTATATATACTTACATATTTCACTTATTTTAATAGCGTATAAAAAAAAGAACAGGATGTGAAGATACTGCTCTTTTTAACTTCGGATTATTTTAAATCAATTATGCAATTTCAATAACATCTTTGTGGATGTTTTTTAAAATACCTATCACTTAATCTCGGCTTTTGCCCAACCGGGTTTCCACTGGATTGAATAACTTTGTTTCTTTACCTGTTTCAAATTTTACATCCTCACCGGTAAGTGTGGGATATTTTGTTCTTAATGCACTTGACTATTTGCTCCAATCGCCACTAATTTTGAAAAATATGTTTGTTTGTTTGTCATCTACTTGTTTCTGGTTTTCATATTGCTAGGTTTTGATTCGTACTTAATTGCACCAAAAATAAAGATAGCGGTTACACTATGGTATATCTTATAGAAATGAGATAAAAGCCTACATAGGTTACAGATTCTCCAAATTGCTTTTTCTTATTTGACCGATTTTTTTATAAAATGAGGGTGTTTGACCAGTCACCTTTTTGAATTGATTGGATAAATGGGCCACACTACTATAATGTAGCTTAAAGGATATTTCAGTGAGATTTAAATCGTCATAGAGTATAAGCTCTTTCGCCCTTTCTATTTTATGTTTGATGATAAAATGCTGTATGGTGATATCATTTACTTCTGAAAACAAATTCGACAAATAGGTATAATCATAGCCCAACTTTTCACTGATATAATCAGAATAGTTGACTTTAGGCACTTCATCTGTATAGTGAATCATTTCAATGATAAGGTTCTTGACCTTATTAATGAGAATACTTTTTTTATCGTCCAATAATTCCAGACCGGAAAGTGCCAAATTGGATTTCAGTTGTTGCATTTGGTGATTGGTAAGATCCTTTATAGTTTCAACCATGCCCAGTTCAATATTGGTATAACCAAGCCCTAGGTACTCCAATTCGGTTTGTACCATGAGCTTACATCTTAAACTCACCATGTATTTAATGTATAATTTCATTTAGAGGGAATTGGTGCAGGTAATAAAATTAGGGATAAATTATTGATTCCTTTGGCTTTTATGGGATACTATTTTTAAACTTAAACGTCATCATTTCCACTTTTATAACCGTGGAAATTATTTATTCCTCTATTCACCTTTAATAATTGTACTGAAATGAGCGGGAATAATGATTAATTGGCCATTTTCTGTTGGTTGATGGTCCGTAATAAAATCTCAAATATATCAAACCTTTTGCCATAAGGACAGTCGTCGTTTTGTTGGCATTGCAAGTATTTTAAAAAGCTTTATAAAAAGCCTAATATTTGAAATGGAATATCCCAACCTTAAGTTTGATCTTCCCCTTATATCTTAAGACCTTGGGGAAATAATCTTAAAAATAGTATGAATTCCTTTTTTCCAAGGCTGATTTAGGGAATAAATTTAATTTGTAGCGAGAGAGGCACGATCTCCGGATCTTCGGGTTAGGATTCTTCAAAATATATTCGCTAAAACCTAAAATACAAGATACAACGGCCATCAATTTATAAAATCTTGTTCCAAAAGAGTTTAAGTTCAGACGATGATTAACTTATTTTGAATAGGTAAATAAGTTCGGCTTGAATACAAACATTGCCCAAGCCCAATTATTGGCAGTGTCCTTATTGCCTCCTTTTAAGACTTCCATGGTGTCCGTGGCAAACATCTGCGAATAGCCTATCTGAAAATCAATGTTATCAGCAATTTTATAACCCAAGGAAAGATCTATTTCAGTTCCCAAATAATTGTCCTTTTCATTGCCTAAAGTATCTACCACTGTCGCCGCCGAAGAAAATAAATGAGGTATCAATAGGAGCGACAGTTTTTCTTTCTGAAATTTTAAAGGCAAATTCAAATCCACTAAACCAACAGAATTGATATGATTGCCTACATAAAAATAATCCATCCAACCATTGAATTTATGATTGGTGCCAAACAAGGGGTTAAACGATTTCAACTTATCGGAAGTCGTATTCATATCAGTTCCCGAAAGATATTCAGCACCAATTCCTGTGTTGAATATTGGGGAAATGGCATAATGTAAATTTGCAGCCAAGTTAATGGCACTCAAGTCACGACTAGCAATTTTCCCCGTTTGAAAGTAGGCTGAAGCGTCTGCTTTCAATTTGTTTTTGCCAAAAGTTATGTGAGTTCCAAGAGTTTGGTTATAATCCACATCCTGTTCGCCATCATTATCAAATGTAAAACCTGTATTGAGTGCCAAAAGACTTAAAGAAAGATTCTTAAAGTTGTTGTGATACCAAACGTATTGAAATGCTTTATAATTATTCACATCATAATCAACTTTAAACAGGGTTTCATCTACTTCGTTGAGAGCGATACCGACATCCAATCTGCTTTTATCATTCGGTTTAAAAGTTGCAATAAAAGCATCGTGACTCCGAGCTGTTTGTGCCCAATTGACATTGCCGAAAATCCTGGAATCGTCATAGTCGATTTCCTGGCGTCCCATTTTTAAACTGAACATAGAATCCAAACGTATGGAAGCCCAAGCTTCATGAATGGCAGTTCCATTTGCATCGCTTGCTGATAAGGTATTGACATCTCCCCAAACTCTTACATTTTGCAATGAGATATAAGCATTCAATTTTTCACTCCCATAATTAAAATTGAGTCGTGACCGTTGGGACACAAATGAAGCTGCATCTTCATCATCAGGAATCAAGGTTTTATAGCCATGTCTGTATTCAAAACGTGGTCTTAATTCGAGGTTGACCTCAAATTCCTGGGCAAAAAAAGTCTGTGTCAACATGCCGAAGCATGCGAAAAGGATTAGTTTTTTCATGAGTTTATTGTTTGTTATGATTTCCACGAATTTATTTGGTGGAAGTTGTTGCGTTTTAATTAAACCTACAAGGTTTTGGAAACCTTGCAGGTTATTTGGAAACCTTGCAGGTTAGGTTATTTCATACTTGCGACCGCTTCCACAATATGTTGAACAGTTTCATCAGAATTCACGCCAAGTCCTTCCTGTTGAAAAACCATCTCACCTTCTTTATTAAATACGCTGATGATGTTGGAATGCGAAAAATCCAATGGGGAAATCTTCTTGTAATTCACAGCCAAGACAGCCGCAAACTCCCTAGTATTTTCTTCGGTAGATGTCAAGAAAGTCCATGGTTCTTCATCCATAACATTTTCTTTCGCAAATTCCTTTAGGCGCTTTGGCGTATCGGTATTTGGGTCAATGCTCACTAAAATCATCTTTACTTTTCCTTTGGTGCTTTGAGGTAATTTTGATTCAATAGTTCTCATATCTGCCACCAATCGAGGACATGCTGCTTTGCAGGACGTATAAATCATCACCATAACGAGCACATCGCCTTTGAAATCAATCATTTGTACATCTTCCCCATTTTGATTTTTCCAAGCTGAAGGCAGATTATAAATGGACATATCTGAAATTTTATTTGGAGTTGCAGGGTCTTTAGTTTCTACTTCAGAACCAATTTGCCTTAAATCCATATTGCAAACAGGGCAACTTCCTGGTTCTGCATAGGTTTTGTCGCCTTCACATTGCATTGGACATTGGTAAGCCATTTCTTTATCTGTTGCGGAATTTGCTGTCTCGTTTTTGCATGCAATCAGTCCGATAAAAAGTAAACTGCAGACAATTATGAATGTTTTTTTCATGATTATTTTATTTTGTCGATGTCTTTGGCGCATCTAAATCCCAGATTTTTTATAGCGTATTTCGCTTTGATGCTACCTCTAAAAGCGTAGCGCATAAACGCGGCATAATTCATCAAATCGGTTGCTCCGAGCGCAGCACTTCCGCAGAAAAGATTATTGTCCTTATCATTGTCTTTTCTTGATTCGCCGGAAAGTAACACTGAATTAAAATCAGACGTCCATTCCCAAACTAAACCATGCAAGTCATGCACGCCCCAATAGTTTTTAGCCCTTTGACCGATTTCATTCTCGTTGGTTCGCGGCGCTTCATACCAGGCTAAAATCTGTGCATTGTATGATTTTTTGATGCGCCCATCTTTAACGGTTTCGTCTGCCATGCCTGCGTATTCCCATTCATCCATTGTTGGCAACCGTTTGCCCTGACAATCGCAATAGGCTTTTGGGGCAAACCAGCTGACATAAGTGATTGGA
>JBDSFP010000053.1:0-5586 GCA_039919415.1 Aquaticitalea sp.
GGGCAATCCCTTTCGGCGATCCTATTTGGATGACACAATCAACAGGTTTGAAATCTACACCCAAATCCAAGGACGACGTACACACCACCGCTTTTAAAAGGCCATCGGATATCGCATCCTCGATCCAGTTGCGCAAAACAGCGTCGATAGATCCGTGATGAATGGCGATCTGACCCGCTAAATCGGGTTCTATTTTGAGGATTTGTTGGTACCAAATTTCGGATTGGTTCCGCGTGTTCGTGAAAATCAGAGTCGTATTGTTTTCATAAATAATCGGTATGATCTTAGCCACCATTTTCACGCCCATATGTCCGGCCCAAGGCAATACTTCAATTTCATCGGGTAAAACCGTAAGAATCTCGATGTTCTTTTTTTCTCTGGCAACGATGCGTTTGGTCTTGATGTTTTCGTAGGGAATCAGAACCTTTTCGGCTTCATCCAAATTTCCAATGGTAGCCGTAATTCCCCAAATGCGTACTTTAGGAGAAAGTGACAATAATCGTGAAATGGCCAATTCCGTCAGAACACCACGTTTGGAGCCCAACAGTTCATGCCATTCATCAATGGCAATACAAATAAGGGTATTAAAGAATTTTGAATTGCTTTTCTGGGAGAATAAAATATGCAAGGTTTCCGGCGTGGTCAACAACACATCTGGCATTAAACGTTCCTGACGTCTGCGATCTTTTTGGGGTGTGTCGCCATTTCTCACCTCCACGGTCCAGTCCAATCCGATCTCTTCCACAGCGATGGTCATCGCTTTTGCCAAATCCTTTGCCAGAGAGCGTAACGGACTCACCCAAAGTAATTTTAGGCCCTTTTTATATGCGTCGGGTTGGTTTAGATAATCAATGACAACCGCCAAAAATACTGAAAATGTTTTCCCAAATCCCGTCGGAGCGACGACCATCCCACCATATCCTTTTTGATAGGCTTCCCAAGTTTTCAATTGGAATTCAAAGGGTTTCTGACCTTTTTCATGCATCCAATTGGAAATAATCCCAAAGCCTTGTGAGTCCTGAAAATTTTTCAATTTGGTTGTGTGATTAGCAGTTTGACTTGTTCGATAGTGTCTATATCATCAAGTGTTTTATCATGACGCCATCTTAAAATCCGAGGAAATCGTAAGGCAACACCAGACTTATGACGATTGCTCAAGGCAATGCCTTCAAAAGCAATTTCAAATACCAATTCAGGTTTGACTGTTCGAACTGGTCCGAACTTTTCGATGGCGTTTTTATTGACAAAGCGTGAGATTTCGGTAATTTCCTTGTCAGTCAATCCGGAATATGCTTTTGCAACCGTCACCAAACCGTCATCTTTTTTCACGGCAAAGGTATAATCCGTGTATTTGGAACTTCTGCGTCCACTCCCCTTTTGTGCATAAATCATGACTGCATCAATGGTCAATGGATCCACTTTCCATTTCCACCAATCGCCTTTTTTACGACCTGTGTGATAAGGGGATTCTTTCTTTTTTAGCATTAAACCTTCACTATTGAATTCTCTCGCTTGATTTCGAACAGCATCCAGTTCATTCCAATTTTTAAATGATATCATTTCAGAAATGACAATATAATTTGGTAGCTTTTCAGAATTCAATAAATTCTCCAAAATCTGACGTCGATATTGTAAAGGTTTCTCACGAATATCCTCGCCATTCCATTCCAACACATCATAAGCATAAAAACCAACAGGAATGTCTTCCAGCATTTTTTTGCTTACGTTTTTCCGGTTCAGACGTTTTTGTAAATCGTTGAATAACAGTACAGCATTATCCTTAAGTGCTAAGATTTCGCCGTCGATCACAAAATCATCCTCGAAGGTTTCCATCGCAGCAACCAATTCAGGGAATTGACTCGTGACCAATTCCTCGCCACGCGACCAAATAAAAATCTCCGCATTGCGTTTGACAATTTGTCCGCGGATACCGTCCCATTTATATTCCACTTGCCAAGCATCAGGTTTTCCCAAGTCGTCCAATTCTTTTTCGAGGGAATAAGCCAAACAAAACGGATACGGTTTTGAATTGTCGTAATTGATATGCTCGCCATTTAACAAATCCTCAAAACTGATAGAGTTGATATCCCAATTACCAATAATACTGTGCATGAGCTGATTCGCATCAATCCCTGAATATTTTGACAGGGCATTGACCAAGGTCTTTTTGGACACGCCAATACGGAAACTTCCCCCAATCAATTTATTGAAAATCAAGCGTTCCTGCATCTGTAATCCCGACCAGGCATTTAAAACGTATTCCTTTTTTACTTCATCTGATTTTGGTCGTAAGGCAATCAATTCGCTCATCCAATCGCTCAAGGATTTTTCGATATGCTGCGTTGGGTCTGGCAATATCAAAGCGATGGTTTCTCCCAAATCTCCGACGCTGCTGTAACTTTCCAAAAACAACCATTCTGGGAGACCTGTGATTTCTAAACACCACTGCCGCATCAAGTTTGTTTTTACTGGTCGTGAAGGCCGTTTCCCTGTAAAAAGTGTGATAATCCACAACTTGTCTTTATCAGGCGCTGATTTTAAATAATCGACCAAGGCATCTATTTTCGCATTTGTTTTATTCGTAATCTCGATGGCGCTGATAAGATCTGAAAAATGTTTCATGAGGCAGCGGTTTTTTCTGTAACAATTTCCATATCATCTTCATCGGTGCCGTATTCGGTTTTGACTTCCGCGGAAGGAATGCCTATTTCATTCAAATATTTTGAAAAGGTTGCTTGACTACCGTGTGTAACATACACTTTTTCGGCTTCTGTTGATTTTATGGCGGACAGTAAGCCATTCCAATCCGCATGATCGCTGACCGCAAAACCTGCGTCCACAGCTTGCCACCGACGGTTGCCTCGAACTTGCATCCATCCCGAACAGATGGCGGTTGCGGCATTAGGGATTTTTTTCAGCAATTTGGAACCCAAAAGCGCAGGTGGCACAATGACGATTTTATTCTGCAAGTCTTCCTTTTTGAAATCGTAGGTTAGCAATTCGGTTTTTGGAAGTTCAATTCCAGAACTTTCTATAGCATTATTCAAATTATGAATCGCGGAATGGACAAATATTTTATCGACACCTTCCATCAATTTCATGATGCGCTGTGCTTTTCCCAAGGAATAACCTATAAAAACGCTCGTTCGATTGTGTCGTTGATTGTTAATGACCCAATTTTGCATTTGCGTTTGAATTTCATCTTCTGGCAACCAATTATAAATAGGAAGCCCAAAGGTGCTTTCGGTTATGAATTCGTGACATTTTACTGGTTCAAAAGGGATTGTGAGATGGTCATTTTTCACTTTATAATCCCCTGTAAACACCACCACAAAACCTTTGTATTCTAAACGAATCTGTGCAGAACCAATCACATGGCCAGCGGGAAAGAAACTTACTTGTACACCATTGACCATTTTAGGCACAGCATATCCCAAAGACTCAACATCAATGTCTTGACCCAAACGGTGTTTTAAAATAGCCTTGGAATCTGTTTGACACAAATAATGTTTCATGCCCCAGCGTGCGTGATCTGCATGTCCATGGGAAATAATCGCATAATCTACCGGCAACCAAGGGTCAAGATAAAATTTCCCAGGAATGCAATAGATACCTTTATTTGTAAATTTGACAAGTTTCAAATTGAATGAATCTTTTTTATAAAAGTAAAGCTATAACCAAAATTTTGCAAAAAGAAACTCGAACCGAAGTTCGAGCTGGAATAATTAAGATTTTATTTTCCCTACATCCATGAGATCTGGTTCATTGCCAGTAATGGCGCCAACGCCCATTTTAACCAAGGTCACCAATTTATTATTTTTTGGGTCCCAATAATAGGACTCTGTGGGTCTTACGGAAATGACGGTAATGTTTGGGTCATCCTTCCCATCAAACCAAGCGTCATCACTTTTTCCATAGATTTCGTCAATAATCTTTCGATCGGTATTTATAGTTGCTGTGCCATAGACGTTCAAAAATTGCATTGAACCTTTATTCATGTAAATAAGATGAATGTTGGGATCTTTTTGAATATTATTGTTGTGCGTGCTACTTTTGTCACTCAGAAACAAGATGTTTCCTTGTTCGTCGACTTTTTTAGTGCTCATGGGAATCATGTGTAGAGGAAGCTCCTTTAGATTGCTCGCCAACATTGCAAAGTCCATATCTTCTGCCATGTCTTTTATTTTCTTTTTGGCATCGTCGTGGTATAAATTATCTTTACTCATATTTAATTTTTTTAAATTATCGATTTGTTTAGTGAATTCATAAAATTAATGAACAAAAATGTTAAGATGTGATACTATCACTAAAAATTCGAACTCAATAGCAAATTCATCAAAATAAAAATACAGAAGCGAAATTCTCTGATTATAGAATCCCAATAGATTTTGAATGTACAATGGCTTCAGAACTATCCTGATAATATAAGGTCTTAACTGAAAGGCTTTCAATATTGGTCAATGTTTCAACCACTTTGGATTTTCTTTTTCCCGTAGTCTGTCGAATGTAAACAACCAAAATATTCTGTGGAAAAATTTTACAGATTCGTTCATAAAGAAATGGGTCTTTTTGGGAATCGTCGCCAAATAAAACGTATGTTATTCTTGGATAAAAGGAGATGATATCCTTTATTTTTTCAAATTTATGGTCGTGGCTACCTTTTCCCGTGAACAAAAAATCCATCAAACCTGTTTTTATTTTCTTCAGCTTAATAACTGCTTTTGGCAAGTCATGAAGGGTTGCAAAATCTTCAATGAAACCATAGAGGTTCCACTCGCTGCTAGACACATAGAAAAAGGAGTTGGCAGCTCCATCCGACTTCTGTCCTGCCCTACTCAATTCCTTGAAATGTTCCGCCACATCTTTATATATCTTGCGCTTATTGATGTTTTTAGAAAGCAACACATATATTTTTAGAAGAAAATTGTTGCTATGCGAAATCAAAAAAGTATCATCAATATCTGAAATAATCCCGTATTTACTTTCAAATGGTTTGAGCAATTCACCAGTCTCCACCATGCCGAATTGTTTAAACTCACAAATCACCGTATAAGGATGCCAGCCACTTTCAACGGTTTTGTCGACGGGAATGGCAAATCGAAAATAACCATCGTCCAGTGTTTTTGTTTTAATCTCTAAACCTTTAAATTGTAATGTAACTGAAGCATTTGGCATTGGTGTTATTGTAAACATCCTAAAAATGGAAATGGCATACCTGATACCACGTCGGTCAATACGATAATGATCCGGCGCCCAAGATTTGAAGACGTGTCCAAAAACTATGAGTTCTTGGTCATTCATATAGCCGCGATATAGCTTTAAATCTATTTTCAAAATTTATGTAGAAATAAGGTATTTGGGTTGTAATAATTCTTAAATTTAAAAAGAAAATTATATATATGAATACAAATCGCCATCTTTTAATTGTAATCAATCCTAAGTCAGGTTCCAACGACAAAAGTGAACTTATACAGACCCTTACCAATAAAATTCTTGAAAAAAATTGGACGTATGATTTGTATGAAACTACCGGCCAAGATGATGGTGATGCAATTTTGCAATTAATAAAAAACAAATCTGCCGATC
>JBDSFP010000089.1:0-5350 GCA_039919415.1 Aquaticitalea sp.
AAGTTTGGCTGTGGCGATACTTTCATCAATAAAAAGCACTAAGGTTTCAGGTTCAATATAAAGATTTGTTCCAAAGGAAAGCTCATAACGATGCTCTCCAACGGATATTACAGGCATAACCAGAGAAGTGCTATCTTGATTGGCAAGCAATAATCGGTTGCCAGCATCCCGTAAGGCAATTTTTACCCGTTCATTAAAATGATCGCTAGGTGCGTCGGATCGATAGCCTAGCAATGCAAGGCCTACTAAAGCCAAAAGCGGAACTATGAAATAAACCGATCGCAAGCGCATGAATGGGTTTTGAATAACAGTTAAACATCCAAATTTACAATATTTTGCACTTCTTTTACATTTTTTTGACATCCTAATGGACCGTGTCTCCATAGTTTTGACAAAAAACAAAACCATATGAAACCACACTTCTTTTTTCTTGCAGCCTTTTTGGCATCCATTATTATCCAGGCCCAGTCCATCTTTAGAACCAACGAGTTTCAAATCAATACGTATAAAAGCGAACTGAAATGGCACGGGAGCAGTGTCTTCCAATTCAATGACCATGATGGCAACGTCCAATTTAAAAAAGGATTTATACGCGTTGAAAAAGATCAGCTTTGGGGTGGCTATTTTGAGGTGGACATGAACAGTCTTGTTGCTTTGGATGATGGCGCTCAAAACGAATTGCGACGCCATCTGAAAAGTGACGATTTCTTTGATGTTAAAAGGTTTCCAAATGCATGGCTGTCCATTCAAAAAGTGACGGCCCAAGAAGGTGGAGGATATGAGGTAGAGGCTGATCTGAACATCAAAGGAATTACAAAACCGGTGTTATTTGACGCACAACTGGAGCGCGTTGGCACCAATTGGCAGCTCACTTCCAAATTTAAAATTGATCGAACCCGTTGGAATATAGTCTATGGAAGCAAAGGCAATGAGGTGATTGATCCGATAAAGAATTACAGTATTTCGGATGCCATTGGATTTGAAGTAAACATTATTACCCAGTAAATTTGATCAATTAAAGATCTGTATCTACTGAACTGATTCCAGGCAGTCTCTAATGAATTGAATGGCTGTCGAAGTTTTAAAAGATAATGATGAATTCTATTGCTTGCTGACCAACATTTATGACATCTCTTAGTCCATATTTCATTAGTTATCCATCAAATTTTAAGAATTGAAAATGCCCAATAGTAAAAATTATTGAGCATTTTTATGTTAAGTACAAATGTCTTAATTTATGTTATAATCATGAAAGTTAAAATTATCGATTATGGATTTTGGCAGCCAAAAAAGCCTCTCCAGCCGTCCATAAAGCCGCTCCCAACGATAACAAATCCTTTGCAAGAAACTGTCCTGGCATCGGTGAAGGAAAGGGGAAGCCATAGCCATCCTGCCAAACTCCTGGAGTACTTATTGCAAAACTTAAGGTTATCAGAAACATAATTACAGCACCTAAACTACCTATTCCAGATAATTTTGGTGAAATGAATCTCGACGCTATAAGTAGTGCCAGTATAATTTCAATAATACCAATAAAGTTAGAAAAATTCTGTACGCTCATTAGGTCATAACCCCAAGACATGAGTGGACTGTTTTCTACCAAAGGTTTAATACCCATGGCTTCATAGGAGGTAAATTTTAATGAGCCTACCCATAATAGGATGAGTACCAATCCGTAACGGATTATAAAGGCACCAATTTTTTCTAATTTTACTGAAGAACTTGTTGTTGTTTCCATGAATATATATTTTAACTTATTAGTATTAAAGATCAAAACCGGTAAGTCCCATAAAATCAAATGCACCTAAAGTTCCCACACTTCCTTGAGTGGTTTGTAGTGTGACCTGTTTTCTATAATTTACGCCACCAGCAGTGATATCAAAAATATTAATGGAGAAAGATTGCAACGCTCCAGTATTATAAAGATATTTATTGTCCGAAGTTATATACAAATCTTTCGAATCACCTGCAGGAGCAAAATCACCTCGTTGTTCAAAAGGCAGTTTTCCTGTAATGTCTCCATTGCTACCTATTGTATATGGAGTAATAACGTTACCTGTAAAACTGGCAACATACAGTCTGTCCCCGGATGGGCTTACTGCGGTCCAGCATGCTTCATCGAGGTCATTTTCATCACCTGTCGTAAAATTGTTGATTTTAGTTACAGCTGATCCGGAATCAGAGAGTACTGTAAGGCTATTGTTGGTTTTTGCAACAGTCGTGTTGAAGTTGGTGGCATATAGCAGATTGTTTGAACTTGGCGCCCAAGCAATCCCAATGGTGCCAGAAATTCCTTCTTCCTCAAAAAAACGTGGATTGGAAATAGTGCCATTTGCGAAATCGTACATATAAACACGGCTTGCATGCTGTTCATCCAAGGATGGACTGGTAGTGCCAAAGTGGGCAATACCCCATAATGAAACAGCTAGTTTAGTGCCGTCCTCACTAAAAAGTGCTTGGGATGGACCGCCATTTTCACGAACGTATGTGTCCATAACTCCTTGTAAAGTCAAATTACCATTGGAGCTATTGAACTTAAACAATGCAATGTTACGTTCTGCATCAGAAGCATCTGGTTGTGAAAGATCCATCATATAAAAGGCGTCATTTGGATAGCGTTCTACATTAGGTACATCTTTTTGGACATTCGGATTGTTCCATTGGTTGCCCACCATCAGCCAAAAATCAGAAGTACTGCCAGCGACAGGTGTACAAGTGATACTAACAGGTCTAGTTCCTCCCGAATTCACATTGTTTATCAGCGTAAGGTCGCCGTTGGTACGATCTAAGGAAAACACAGAAATGGTACTACCACCAGCATTGACATTCAACAGATAATCACCTATTATTTTTATGGATCCCTGAAAATCGTAATCACCGTGAGCGTCACCACCTGCAGCTCGATTGGCACCTCCAAGGCTATTGGTAGAGAAAGTGGTCTCATTGGTCAAGGAACCGTCATCCATTCTATCAAAACGGACTACTTGATTCATGCCCTCTCCATTCGTGGACGTGTAAAGATAACCTGCGACATTGTTTGCTCCATCGCCATTTCCATTTGAGTCATCCTTGTTGCATGAAGAAAAGGTAAGAGCCATTCCGCAGAACAGCGTGAAAAAGAAAAGTTTCATAGTTTTCATATAATAAAATTTTAGAATTTGTTTTGCTTCAAGTCGAAACGCGATTACTAAAATTTCAAAATATTTAGAGTTTATGATGATTTTAACAATTATAACTAAAAGAAAATCAATATTTTATAAAATTATTCCCTTTAAATTATATATTATTCCTTTATAATTTATTCAAGAATTCCTTTCTGAATTTCAAAGGAGTAAATCCCTTATGGTCTTTGAAGAATTTTGAGAAATGACTCTCATAAGAATAACCCAACTGTTTGGAAATTTCGTTTATTGGTTTTTCAGAAAATAACAAGAGACGCTTTGCTTCCAGAAGAATGCGTTCATTAATTATTGACAAGGGCGTCTGCTTGCTATGTTTGGTAAAAACGTTTGCTAGGGTTTTTGGCGATTTCGAGAGCATCGTGGCGTATTCTGTTACCTTATGATCTGTGCTAAAATGCTGTTCCACCAATAGGTTGAATTTTCGAATAATGTCAATCTCTGAATGAGTCAATTTGGAGTCGAAGTGCTCTTCATGTAGTAATCTATTGGAGGTTATCAAAAGTCGCACTAAAAGAGACCGCAACATTTCCCCTTGCATAGAATCCTCATTATAGAATTCTTCCTTTAAAGTATCATAAAGTCTTTGAAACACAAGTTCCTCATTTCGCTCAATCTTTATAATTACTGGGTTTGATGACCCATAAAACAGCAGCCCATTACAAGAGACCTCGTTATCATTGTCATAGATGCAATAGAATTCCCGATTGAAGACGAGCGATATCATGCCGTTCTTTTTTGTGGGCAATTCTATAATATTCAATGGTGTACAAAAAAGAACTTCGTTTTTTTTTAAATGAGTGCTACAACCATCAATAAATATGCTGGAAACATCCTCCATGGTCCAGAGTATTTTATAAAGCCCATTTTGTTTTAAAAGACCACGGCCATCTGCACAACTGAAATCGGTTAGGGTTATGGTGCTTTCTTCTACAGGGTTATTATAAATTAAATTCATGACAGTGGAATCAAAATATCTTTATTGGAGTTCCAATTATACTTTAAACGAAGATATGGTATTTACCTATTGAATCAATGATTAGTCTTAAAACACTGAAAGATAATCTCGCTGGTTCCCGATTTTGGAGTTTTGTGACAAAGCATTCCCTTTGCAAAACAAATTGTTTAAAAATTCTGTAAGGAATTATGATCCCAATCTTATTTGTTGGGTTTAAATTGATATTTTTAGAAATTGAAACATTCAAACCAAACACAGATTGTTATGCCAATTAGAGTCGTGGAACTTTTTTCGGGCGTCGGCGGATTTCGAATCGGATTGGAAGGCTATCCTAAGCAGAAGGATTCGCCTTATGAAGTCGTCTGGAGCAATCAATGGGAACCCAGTACGAAAATCCAACATGCTAATTTAGTCTATAAAAATCGTTGGCCAGATTCCCAGCATTGTGGCGAAAACATAGAACAGATTGTGGAGCATCATTTTGATGACATTCCCGATCATGACCTGTTGGTAGGCGGATTTCCATGCCAGGACTATTCCGTGGCGACCACCTTAAAAAACTCGAAAGGACTCATTGGAAAAAAAGGCGTGTTGTGGTGGAGCATCGAAGCCGTTTTACGAAGAAAAGAAAACAAGCCAAAATATTTGATGCTCGAAAATGTGGACCGGCTTCTTAAATCTCCATCCAAGCAACGCGGGCGCGATTTCGCCGTGATGCTGGCTTCCTTGAATAATTTGGGATATGCCGTGGAATGGCGCATCATCAATGCGGCTGAATATGGCATGCCCCAGAGGAGACGGCGTGTGTTCTTTTTGGCCTTTCATCAATCGACGGAATTATATAAAAATTTAAAAGAAACAACTCAAAAAGCAAATTGGCTGGATGCTGATGGTCTCCTTGCGAAAGCGTTTCCGATTAAGGAAATTACAGAGACCTTAAAAACAGGTTCTCTTTCCAAGAATTTAATTGAAATATCTGAAGACTTCAACAAAAATGGCAATGAAAGTCCATTTGAAAATTCCGGTGTCATGATCAATGGAGAATTCTTCACGGCAAAATCAAAACCAGATTATCATGGACCTATGACCACTTTGGGGGATCTTCTCATCCATAGCAAGGACGTGCCAAATGAATTTTTTCTATCAAAGGAAGACATTGAAAAACATAAAGGGTGGAAATATCTTAAAGGTTCCAAAAGTGAAATACGCGAAA
>JBDSFP010000144.1:0-3175 GCA_039919415.1 Aquaticitalea sp.
CTATGAGTTGTTCTAAACTCAAATGTATTATCTGTTATTAAATTTTAACCCTCTCTGCTCAGCCAACAACGGGCACTTCCACAATAAAATACATGTCATTGCCATTTTCATCTTCACCTTGCCAAAACTTGAACACATAGGTGCCATTGTTGTTTACCATAAAATTAAAGGAAACATCCACTAGTTCGTTATCACTAGTTGCGCAATTTTGGTTGGGATATACCGCATTGATGACCGCTACAGTGCGTTGGTTGAGTTCGCTGGTATAATAAAAATCATTAAAAATATAACAACCCGAAGGGCGCAAATACTTTACATGGATTTCATAGGTTTCCCCAAGTGTAAATTCTTCAGGAATCACCACACTATCTATAGGCACAATTTCATAATAAAAATCATTGCTGTTATCATTATTCACACTACAAGATGCAAATAACAAAACTAAAACACATAATAAAAACAGTCGTTTCATATTCTTAAAAATCTATTTATTTTCTTTCCATTTCCAATCAGTAGATGCAGAAAGGATGAAAAGGTTGCGTAGAAAAGAAAAAAAATCCCGAAATAGCTTCGGGATGTTGATTTTTATTCGTCTGATGAAGCGGCCTTGGCAATTTTTCTTACCTTCTGCTCCAGTTCATCCATCAGTTCCGGATTGTCTTTAATGAGTGCTTTTACAGCATCTCGGCCTTGGCCCAATTTGGTATCCTCATAACTGAACCAAGAACCACTTTTCTTGATGATCTCGTTATCCACTGCAATATCAAGAATCTCCCCAACTTTAGAAATTCCTTCACCATACATAATGTCAAATTCGGCAGTTTTAAATGGTGGAGCAACTTTGTTTTTTACAACTTTAACTCGTGTTTTGTTTCCAGTAACACTGCCATCGGTTTCCTTGATTTGTGTAGAACGACGAATGTCCAATCGTACGGAAGCATAGAATTTAAGGGCATTCCCACCAGTTGTCGTTTCAGGGTTTCCGAACATGACGCCAATTTTTTCGCGCAATTGGTTGATAAAAATCACCGTACAATTGGTTTTGCTGATTGAGCCTGTCAGTTTTCTCAAAGCTTGCGACATCAACCTGGCATGCAAGCCCATTTTGGAATCTCCCATTTCGCCTTCAATTTCAGCTCTTGGAGTCAACGCAGCAACCGAATCAATCACCACGATATCAATTGCTCCCGATCGGATCAAATTATCTGTTATTTCAAGTGCCTGCTCTCCATTGTCTGGTTGGGAGATGATCAAATTTGCGATATCCACGCCTAGTTTTTCGGCATATCCTCTATCAAAAGCATGCTCCGCATCAATAAATGCCGCAATGCCTCCGGCTTTTTGAGCTTCGGCAATGGCATGTAAGGTCAACGTTGTTTTTCCGGAAGATTCCGGACCGTATATTTCAATCACTCGTCCACGAGGATAACCACCAACTCCCAAGGCAATATCCAATCCCAAAGAACCGGAAGAAATAGCCTCAACATCCACAACCGCTTTGTCACTCATTTTCATCACAGTTCCTTTTCCATATGCCTTGTCCAATTTATCCAAGGTCAGCTGTAATGCCTTTAATTTTGCATCTTTTTCACTACTCATTTTTATTGTAAATTTTCTAAATTAATTCAGGCTAAAATACGACATCTTTTAATTTTTTCAATGGGATGACGCAACCTTTTTATACTTTCTGCATCTACATTATAAGATTGGGAAATCTTGCTATGAAATCTGTCGTTTGAAAAGCGACGCGTTTCATCTGAATCATAAAACTTAACATTTTTGACAGATGAAATTTTTTAAGAAAATTGTTTTTAACAACGCATTAGGTGTTTCAGTTGCGATTACTTTAAATGGCAATTGTAAAGCCGATGGAGGTTAGCTCGGATTGTATTTTTTGGAATATTTGAAATTTAAAAATATAATAACGAGTAAGCCTAAACAAAGCACTTTGGAGAGACCAAGGTGCTTTTTTTGTGACTAGTGGTTTTGTTTTGTAGTTTATTTGTTAGTTGTGGAGTTGTTTAGAATTGTAATGAGAAACTTGAAATGATATTTTTATTTTATTGTCAATTTAGAACTGAACACTTCCTGAATTAGATAACGATTCAGATTTTTTAAACTCCGAACTCCGAACTCCGAACTCCGAAATCTGAATTCTGAATTCTGAATTCTGAATTCTGAATTTTTTATATCTTTGCAAAATCTTCGAACCCTTAAAACATTCGTATAGCATGCAACTGTACAATACTTTGAGCGCTAAAGAAAGAGCAGAACTAATTGAGCAAGCTGGCAGAGAACGCTTGACCATCTCTTTCTACGCCTACGCCAAGATTGGCAATCCAAAACTTTTGAGAAACCATTTGTTCATCACTTGGAATGTGCTGGATGTGCTTGGCAGAATCTATGTCGCCAACGAAGGCATCAATGCTCAGTTATCGATTCCTGCGGATCAATTTCATTATTTCAAATCACATCTCGACAGCATCACATTTTTGAAAAACGTACGATTGAACATTGCTCTGGAGCATGATAATTTCGCCTTTTTAAAGCTGAAAGTCAAAGTGCGTGACAAAATCGTTGCTGACGGATTGAATGATGACACATTTGATGTGACCAACAAAGGGATTCATTTGGATGCTCTTAAATTCAATGAATTGATTGAGGATGAGAATACGATTTTGGTCGATATGCGAAACCATTACGAAAGTGAAATAGGCCATTTTAAAAACGCCATCACACCAGATGTAGATACGTTTCGTGAATCCTTGGACATCATTGAAGAAGATTTAAAAGACCACAAAGAAGACAAAAACCTTGTGATGTATTGTACTGGCGGCATCCGTTGTGAAAAAGCCAGCGCTTATTTTAAACACAAAGGATTTAAAAATGTATTTCAATTGGAAGGAGGCATTATCAATTATGTGCGACAAGTGGATGCCAACAAGCTTGAAAATAAATTCATAGGCAAGAATTTTGTGTTTGACGAACGTCGTTCCGAACGTATTTCGGACGATGTCATTGCTCATTGCCACCAATGTGGCAAGCCAGGCGATCTGCACACCAACTGTGCCAACGACGCGTGCCATCTACTTTTTATACAGTGTGATGAATGTAAAGAAAAAATGGACAATTGCTGTTCCACAACTTGCATGGAAGTCCATCAGTTGCCTTATGA
>JBDSFP010000171.1:0-5847 GCA_039919415.1 Aquaticitalea sp.
CGAAATGAATGGAATTTTTGGGTTTGCCATTTATGATGTGGAAAAAGATGAATATTTTATTGCTCGTGACCACATGGGCATCATTCCATTATATATTGGTTGGGACCCAAACGGAACGTTTTATGTAGCGTCCGAATTGAAAGCTTTGGAAGGTTATTGTACCAAAATAGAATTATTTCCTCCTGGACATTACATGTCAAGTAAGGACGGAAAATTCGTAAAATGGTACAACCGAGAATGGACAGAATATGATGCGGTCAAAGACAACGAAACAAGCATCAAAGCCATTAAGGAAGCCTTGGAAGCCGCAGTTCACAGGCAATTGATGAGCGACGTGCCTTATGGTGTATTACTTTCTGGAGGATTGGATTCTTCCGTAACATCAGCAATCGCCAAAAAATATGCTGAAAAACGTATCGAATCCGATGATACACAAGCCGCTTGGTGGCCACAATTGCATTCTTTTTCTGTGGGATTGGAAGGATCACCCGATTTGGCAGCAGCCAGAAAAGTCGCCGACCATATTGGAACCATTCATCATGAAATAAAATTCACGATTCAGGAAGGTTTGGATGCCCTCAGAGATGTGATTTACAATCTTGAAACCTATGATGTTACCACCATTCGTGCGAGTACACCAATGTATTTAATGGCTCGTGTCATCAAGTCTATGGGAATTAAAATGGTCTTATCAGGTGAAGGTGCTGATGAGTTATTTGGTGGTTATTTATACTTTCACAAGGCGCCAAATGCAAAGGAATTTCATGAAGAAACGGTTAGAAAATTGAGCAAACTCCACATGTACGACTGTCTGCGTGCCAACAAAAGTCTGGCAGCTTGGGGCATTGAAGGGCGTGTGCCATTTTTGGATAAGGAATTCATCGATGTCGCAATGCGTATCAACCCACAGGATAAAATGATCAATGGTGAACGCATGGAAAAATGGGTCGTCCGTAAAGCTTTTGAAGACATGTTGCCTGCAAGTGTGGCTTGGCGACAGAAAGAGCAATTTAGTGATGGCGTGGGTTATAGCTGGATTGATACTTTGAAATTAATGGTGGCAAATGAAGTAAGCGAAGAGCAATTGAAAAACGCCAAATATAAATTTCCTTTACAAACTCCAACAAGTAAGGAGGAATTTTATTACCGCTCAATTTTTGCGGAACATTTTCCAAGTGACGCAGCAGCTATGTGCGTCCCGCAGGAAGCCTCTGTTGCTTGCAGTACCAAAATCGCTTTAGAATGGGATGAGAGTTTCAAAAACATGAATGATCCTAGTGGACGAGCTGTTGCAACAGTACATTCGGACGCGTATGTAAAGAATTAAAATAATTTTACTTTTAAATTTTTAAAACACAAAATCCTGTCTCTAAGGGATTTTGTGTTTTGTGGCTTTTTCGGAATAGTTCAAATAGAAGCCAAATCAATTTTAAGCCATTTTTTATTCGATTTAAGACACTTTATAGTAATTAACAACTGTTGATAATTATGAAGTATAATCGATAAAAAACTTTCAAAAAGCTCTATTGTTTCGTATCTTTGTGAGTATCCAAAAAATGATACCGACCAGTGTCATTTTTTTTATGGATTCAAATCATCAGACATACATTTTCTGAATCGGCTTCGTTATTTTCAATTGGAATAATGAAAGACAAAACTTAAAATTAAAATCTGATAAACGATAGAAATAGAAATTAAACAAATCATAATGAGCGAACCTAAAGAAGAATTTAACAAGCACAATTATTCGGCAGACAGCATTCAGGCCTTAGAAGGCATGGAGCATGTAAGGATGCGTCCTTCAATGTACATTGGAGATATTGGCACAAGAGGACTTCATCACTTGGTGTATGAAGTTGTGGATAACTCCATTGATGAAGCGCTTGCGGGACATTGCAACAATATTACTGTAATTATCAATGAAGACAATTCCATCACCACAGAAGATGATGGACGTGGAATTCCTGTCGATTTGCACAAAAAAGAAGGTGTTTCGGCATTGGAAGTTGTCATGACCAAAATTGGAGCAGGAGGTAAATTCGATAAAGATTCCTATAAAGTTTCTGGTGGTTTGCATGGTGTCGGCGTGAGTGTCGTGAATGCATTATCAGAGCATTTAAGGGCCACTGTTTACAGAGATGGTAAAATTTGGGAACAAGAATATGAGCGTGGTAAAGCGATGTATCCGGTAAAACAAATTGGGGAATCCGATAGGAGAGGAACTACGGTAACTTTTAGACCAGACCCGACTATTTTTAATCAAACATTAGAATATAGCTATGATACGCTTGCAAGTAGAATGCGTGAGTTATCCTATTTAAATAAAGGAATTACCATTCACTTAATAGATAAGCGATTTAAGAAAGAAGACGGTTCTTTTGAAGGGGAAACTTTTCATTCGGATGAAGGTCTAAAGGAATTTATCAAGTTTTTGGATGGAAATAGAGAACCTTTAATGAAAGATGTGATTGCCTTTGAAGGTGAAAAAAATGGTGTTCCTGTTGAGGTTGCCATGATTTACAATACTTCCTATGCGGAAAATTTGCACTCCTATGTAAATAACATCAACACACATGAAGGTGGAACACATTTAGCTGGTTTTCGTCGTGGATTGACCATGACCTTGAAGAAATATGCCGATGAATCTGGATTGCTTAAAAATTTAAAATTTGAAATTGCAGGTGACGATTTTCGTGAAGGATTGACCGCGATTATTTCGGTAAAAGTTCAAGAACCACAATTTGAAGGTCAAACAAAAACCAAATTGGGAAATAGGGAAGTCTCTGCATCAGTGAGTCAAGCGGTTTCTGAAATGTTGACCGATTACTTGGAAGAACATCCGGATGACGCTAAAATCATTGTTCAAAAAGTCATGTTGGCGGCACAAGCACGTCACGCAGCTCAAAAAGCGCGTGAAATGGTACAGCGTAAAAATGTCATGAGCCTTGGTGGGTTGCCTGGAAAATTGAGTGACTGTTCAGAACAAGATCCTTCAAAATGTGAAGTGTTCTTGGTCGAGGGCGATTCGGCAGGAGGAACTGCAAAACAAGGTCGTGACAGAGCATTTCAAGCTATTTTGCCTTTAAGAGGTAAAATTTTGAATGTGGAAAAAGCGATGGTTCATAAAGTCTTTGAAAATGAAGAGATTAAAAACATCTTTACAGCTTTAGGAGTTACTATTGGAACTGAAGAGGACAGTAAAGCATTGAACCTTTCAAAATTGCGTTACCACAAAGTAGTCATCATGTGTGATGCCGATATTGATGGTAGTCACATTGCAACTTTGATTTTGACGTTCTTTTTTAGATATATGAAAGAGCTTGTGGAAAATGGTCATATTTATATTGCCACACCGCCTTTATATTTGGTCAAAAAAGGTCAGAAAAAGGAATATGCATGGAGCGATAAAGAACGTGATGCCATAGCAGAAAGCTTTGGTGGTAGTGTTGGTATCCAACGTTACAAAGGTCTTGGGGAAATGAATGCCGAGCAATTGTGGGATACAACAATGAATCCTGAATTCAGAACGATGCGTCAGGTTCAAATTGACAATGGAGTGGAAGCAGACCGTATTTTTTCAATGTTGATGGGCGATGAAGTACCACCTCGTAGAGAATTTATCGAGAAGAACGCTGTGTATGCCAATATTGATGCATAATTATTAGAAAATTGAAAAATCAAAAGAGCACTAATTGTGCTCTTTTTTCATTTGAATAGTTATTGAAAAAATCCCCATTCATTACTATTTTCGTTAATTTACTTGCACTAAAAACACAATGATAACAATGTTCTTTCGTTATAATTTGTAGATTCGATTTTAAATTCAAAAAATTAACCCAATGAAAAAGTTTAACCTGCTTCTCGTTTTTGTGTTAGTTGTATCTAATACAAACGCCCAAGAAAACATCAACGATTTATTAACTGCTGGTATCAATGATGCAAAACAATTCAGTACAGATTATTTGGCGCCAGCTTCAGAAGGACTGGCTTTTGGAATCAATAATGGTTGGTTCAATAATGCCAAAGCGCCCAAAAAATATGGATTTGAAATATCAATTTTGGGGAATGCTTCATTTATAAAGGAAGAAAAGAAATCGTACCAAATGAATGTGGCAGACTACGAAAATATTCGGTTTGAAGATAACAGTCCCTCAAAATCAGTGGCCACAGCTTTAGGGCAAAATAATCCTGACATTACCATTTTCATCACTTACGATGATCCTATTTTTGGGAATCAAGAGGTGCCTCTGACCTTGCCAACAGGAATTGGTTCGGCAAATATCAATCTCATTCCCACGGCATTTTTGCAAGCCAGTTTTTCTCCATTTGCTGGGACACAATTAAAAGGGCGTTTCTTTCCAAAAGTCGACACTAAAGATGTAAAAGTCGGATTTTATGGTTTGGGAATCCAACAGGAATTTACCTCTTGGTTGCCTGCTGATAAAATTTTCCCAGTCGCCATTTCAGGATTGATTGCTTACACACATTTAAACGGAAGTTATGATTTTACTGATGGTCAGTATGTAGAAGGAGAAAATCAGCAAATCGATACAAAAGTAAATACGCTTTTATTTGAAGTATTGGTCGGCACAAAATTGAAAGTCATCAATTTTTATGGAGGTTTAGGTTATCTGGATGGCAAATCAACAACCGATTTGTTGGGAACTTATAGAGTAACGGACGGATTGCTTTTTTCGAAGGATATTGTGGACCCATTTTCCGTTGAGCAGGATGTTACAGGTGTCAGGGCAACAGTGGGAGCCAATCTCAAATTGGGATTTTTCAGTCTGAATGCTGATTACACTTTGGCGGAATTCGACAGTGCTTCTGTCGGATTGAATTTTTCATTCTAGTTTTAAGACAATCTTAAATAATTTTCGGTTATAAAATGTTAAATTTGTGCAACAGATAATATGAACATTTTAAACCTAAACACATGAAAGTTACAGTAGTTGGAGCAGGAGCCGTTGGTGCAAGCTGCGCAGAATACATCGCCATCAAAAATTTTGCAAGTGAAGTCGTTTTATTGGATATCAAGGAAGGTTTTGCCGAAGGTAAAGCCATGGATTTGATGCAAACAGCTTCGTTGAATGGATTTGATACCAAAATTATTGGTATCACAAACGATTATTCCAAAACTGCAAATAGTGATGTTTGTGTCATCACTTCAGGGATTCCCCGTAAACCAGGAATGACCCGTGAAGAATTGATAGGCATCAATGCAGGAATTGTAAAAACTGTTTCTTCAAGTTTAATAGAAAATTCCCCAAATACCATCATCATCGTCGTGAGTAACCCGATGGATACGATGGCGTATTTGGTCCATAAATCCACCAAACTATCTAAAAATAAAATCATCGGAATGGGTGGTGCATTGGATTCTGCACGTTTCAAATATCGTTTGGCGGAAGCTTTGGAAGCTCCAATAAGTGATGTGGATGGAATGGTCATTGGTGGACATAGCGATACTGGAATGATTCCTTTGACACGTTTGGCAACCAGAAATAGTTTTCTTGCATCTGGATTTCTTTCAAATGACAGATTGAATCAAGTGATGGAAGACACCAAAGTTGGAGGTGCAACGCTTACCAAATTATTAGGTACTTCTGCGTGGTATGCTCCAGGAGCAGCTGTGAGTGCAATGGTCCAAGCAATTGCATGCGACCAGAAAAAAATGTTTCCATGTTCAGTCATGTTGGATGGCGAATATGGAATGAAAGACATTTGCATCGGAGTTCCAGTGATTCTAGGTAAAAATGGAATAGAAAAAATCGTTGAAATCGAATTGAACGATGCTGAAAAAGCCAATATGAACGAAAGTGCTGAGGCGGTCAGAGCTGTGAATGA
>JBDSFP010000182.1:0-5375 GCA_039919415.1 Aquaticitalea sp.
TCATTCAAGTGAAACAATCCTTGATAGCACACGTCGTTGGTGAAATTCAGATTGACTTCCACTGTTTTGTTGTAATTCAGAAAATAGCCTGTTTTGGTCAATTCAAATTTACCATCTTCATCTTTTAGAACAATATCATAACTTTCCGCAATTTCCAATAATACGCTAAGACCATATTCACTGATGGAAAGCGTTTTTGAAATATCCTGAATTGTGACACCATCATTGGAACGCTCCTTAAAAATGAGGTCAAAAACACCTAATTTTCGTAATGAGACCGTGGTTTGGAAAATAAAAGGCGCAAATGCTATTTTCTGTGCTTCCTGCAATGCATCGACTGCTCGTATTGCTGTTTTTATCATTTGCTTACTTTTTTAAAGATGCTTGCGGTATTGCAGCCACCAAATCCTGATGCTGTTTTTAAGAAGATATCCAAGTTTTTTTCAGTTGTTTTTGTGATGACATTGATGGGTTTTGAAACACCCAAGATTTCAAAACCAGCGGATGCAAACAGCATATTTCGATGTAATGAATGCATACCAATAATGGTTTCGAGCAAGCCCGAAGCGCCAAGTGTATGACCAAAATAGCCTTTGAAACTGTTCATTGGAATTTTTTGAAGGGCCAAACGATTGAAAGCAACTGCTTCCATCTCATCATTAAAAGGCGTTGCAGTACCATGCGCCGAAATGTAATCGATGTCGTTTCTGTTCAATTCGGATTCTTCCAACGCTTTTTTAATACTTCGATATAAGCCTTCCCCCGTTCTGGATGGTCCGGAAATATGGTTTGCATCATTGCAAGATGCCTCTCCCAAGAGCTCTACAGATTCTTTAGCCAACTTCTGTTTATTTGAAGTTACCAAAACTGAGGCGCCAACTTCTCCCAAATTTATACCGGAACGGTTGATGGAATAGGGTTTGCAGGGTTCGTTGCTCAAGGCTTGAAAGGAATTGAAACCTGATAATACAAATTCCGAAAGTAAATCGCCACTTACAATAAAGACATCATCATAAATGCCCTGTTGAATATATCTTTTGGCTATCGAAATTGCCAATAATCCAGAAACACAAGCATTTGAAACGATTATAGTTTCGTTTTTAAATTCGAAAAATTCTTTGATGAGCTTGCCTAAAACACTTAAATAGGCACGTTCTTTTGGAAACTTCGAATTGGTTTGCAATACATCAATATTCCCTTTGGTTGTGGAAATTATCAGGGCTACTTTTTCATTTAAAGGAATATTTGATTTTTTTATAACCTCGTTTAAGGATAGCAACATCATTTTTTCCAATCGTGTAAAATTATCATCCAATTTTAAGGATTTTCCGGAGGTCTCGAGTTTTTCTTTATTTACAACCGAAGCGAAAAACGGATAGTGACTAAGTGAGGTGTCCTCAATGAGTTCAATACCTGATTTTTCATCCATAATCGCATCGACTACGGTCTCAGAATTAAAACCAAGGGACGATAGAATGTTATTATATGATAGATAGATGTTACGCATCCAATAAATTGTGTTTGCCTTTCCATATTTTAAAAAATTCAGGATTGGAAAAAGCCATTTCTTTTGTGGATATCAAAATGAATACTTGAGCTGTTTCGCCTTTACAAACCACTTGGTTTTGGTCGTTTTTGATTACATAGTTAAAAACCATTTTGGCCGCGCGTGAATTTTTAAACGTCGTTTCAACCGTAATCGTGTCACCATATTTTAAAGATAACACATGTTCGGTGGAAGTTTTGACGATTGGCAGGGCAAAACCTTCTGCCAGGATATCCAAATAAGAAATATCATATTTTTTACCAAAAGCTTCACGGCCTTCCTCAAAATAGGAAATATAATGTCCATGCCATACAATACCCATAGAATCGACTTCGTTGAATCGAACGGTAATTTTATGTATATGTTTTAATTCCTTCATTCGTTTTCTTTTAAGACCAAGGTCATTTCGGCTGATGAAATTGTGCTTTCTTTTACTTTTGATCTGACTTTTACAATAGTAATGTTGTCTATTTCATGAGTTATTTGCACTTCAGTGGAAATCAAATCGTTTACTTTAGGAAGGCCTTCAATCTTCAAATTTTTGATGGCCGCAATAAAACCCACCTTTGTTGGCAAATCTTGAAGATGATATTTATATCCAGTAAAAAGCGCTGTCGATTGCGCCATGTGTTCTATTAACCCATTTTCAGAAAAATGGGTATTTTCAACAAAAAGGAAAGATTCTAAAATTCTCAATGTACACATCGCTTTTTTGCCATCATAATACTGCAAACCATCCACCATAATCATCGGTTCACGATGTGGAATCAATTTTTTTATGAATTCCGCATTTGAAATGGATTGTTGCAATATATTTTTATTTGACATCATCCCAAAAGTCGTAAAAATTAAACCATTGCAGTGGATACTTGTAAACTATTTGCTCCACATTATCAGTATACTTTTCCAACAGATCCTGTGCATTTCTTGATTTCACTTCCACGCGTCTTGCGTACAAATGGTAATGACGTTTGGGCTCGCGCATCACATATACAAACAAAACAGGCACCTTCAAGCGGCTTCCCAAATGAAAAGGTCCCATGGGGAATTTTGAGATTTTGCCCAAAAGCTCAGTTTCCATACATTTTGTATTCTTCAAATAGCGGTCTCCTGCAATACAAATAATCCTGTTCTGTGTCAACGCTGCATTGATTTCAAAGATATGTGACAAATCGTCTTTGACAATGATGAATTGCATCTCATCTTTTTTTAAATATTGATGGAGATAATCCTTTATATGTTCATGATCTTGGTCTGTGATGACAATACTGATTGAGGCATCTGTTAATCGTCCTTTGAAAAAATATTGGGCCAATTCAAAATTTCCAATATGTGCACTGATGAGAATGCCTCCTTTTTTGAGTTCCAAAGCTTCCTGGATGAGATGTTCGCCATCAAATTCATAGGTATAATCCTTTCTTAAACCTGAAGAAATGGCGATTTTGTCAACCAATGTCTGCCCAAATACATAATAAGTCTTATAGATACTGATGGCTGTTTTAAACCAAGAATACTCTAAACGTTTTCTAAAATAAAAGCGAAGTCCACGGACATTTTTACGAGAAAACAAGCAGAAATAGGGAACGGGCAAGTGCATCAAATTGTAAGCCGCCTGGATGCCAAAATTTTTGATGAAAAAGACAAATACCCTAAATCCAAAAACGGTGCCTCTCGATTTTCCGTCCCATTCCGCCGCCATTTACGAATTATGATTTATGCTTTTTTAAGCGGTTATTATTAAAAATTTAGAAACAAATTTACGTGAATTTTTCCGTTAAGGAATAATCGTGCAACTCAATGGTTCATAACACCTTGAATATGTAATATTGCAATATTAAGATATTAGTTGCGTCTTTGAATTTTGTAACTAATAGTAATTTAGAAATTATTGTCTATTATATACCTCCATTGATGTTGATGACTTCCCCTGTGATGTAAGAAGCTTTTTCTGAAACCAAGAATGATACGAGGTGGGCAACTTCTTCAGAAGTCCCAAACCGATTAACCGGAATGATTTTTTTGAGTTCGTTTTCGTCGAAATCCTTTGTCATGTCCGTTCGAATAAAGCCTGGCGCTACGGCATTTACGGTAATATTTTTCTTGGCAACTTCTTGGGCTAGGGATTTGGTGGCAGCAATGACCGCCCCTTTTGCTGCGGAATAGTTGGTCTGTCCCGCGACTCCTTTCATTCCAGAAGTGGACACAATATTGATGATTCTACCATTTTTATTGAGTAGCATGTTTTTGAGTAAATGGTTGGTAACGTTGAAAAACCCGTGGAGACTTGTGTTAATGACGTCGTGCCAATCCTTAGGTTTCATCCAGAGGAATAAACCGTCTTTTGTGATGCCAGCATTATTGACTATGACTTCAATGACCGAATCTTTGTTATTTGTGTGCCATTGGTCAAGCATAAAACTTACTTTTTCGAAATCAGCAACATCAAATTGAAGAATTTCTCCTGAACCACCAACTTCCTTTATTTCCTTTACCGTGTTAAGAGCTTCCGTTTTTTTGGAATTGAAATTAACCAGAATATGATAATTAAAATCCTTGGCAAGTTGAATACAAATGGCTCTTCCGATCCCTCGTGAGCCTCCAGTTACCAATGCACATTTTTTCATTTATTTCATTTTATCTCTCGCAGAATGCGCAGAATTTCTCAGAATTGTTTCTGCGTCTCTCAGTGAGATCTGCGGGATAATTTTAGTCGTTACCAATCAAAAAATCCTTTACACGTTTAATATAAGGATACATCACAACATCATCAGAAAACTTAGGTACCAATTGACGGATTTCCCCATACATCTGTTGGGTTTTTGATGATATACTTGCTTTTGCTTCCAAATAATCAATCGCCTGAACAATGGTTATCATCTCAATGGCCAAAACCTCAAAGGCATTTTCAATGACTTTTTTGGTAATCAAGGCGGCATTCGTTCCCATGCTTACAATGTCTTGATTGTCATTATTATTTGGAATACTATGAACGTACATGGGGTTGGAGAGCATTTGGTTTTCTGCAGTTGTGGAAGTTGCTGTAAACTGGACGCCTTGCATCCCAAAGTTGAGTCCCAATTTGCCCAGATTTACAAAAGCCGGAAGCACATTGTTCAATTTAGGGTTCAGTAAATAGTTGAGCTGCCTTTCTGCAAGCATGCTCATTTTAGTGACGACCAATTTAAGTTTGTCCATTTCCAAGGAGACATAATCGCCGTGAAAATT
Organism: Aquaticitalea sp.; assembly: GCA_039919415.1. Lineage (GTDB taxonomy): Bacteria > Bacteroidota > Bacteroidia > Flavobacteriales > Flavobacteriaceae > JBPOFM01. The sequence continues at coordinate 4,772 of JBDSFP010000182.1, forward strand.
GCCACCATGATAAACATTTTTGCTGTCGACATCTACAATGGGGTTATCGTTGGCGGAATTGATTTCTTCCACTAAAATGGTCTCAATACTGTCCAAAGTATCCAAAACCGGACCTAAAATTTGAGGCACACATCGCAATGAGTAATATTCCTGTATTTTATCTTCAAAGACCGTAACCTCTTCTATTTCTGTATATAAATGGTGTTCGCGTTTTCGGGTTCTGGAACTGTCCTTCAAATTATTGCGCATCATTTCCGCAATTTTACGCTGACCTTTGTGTTTTTTGGAATGGTTGAGTTCGTAGGACAAATGATCGTCATATGCCTGCACAATTTCGCTTATTGCTGACGAAGCCATTACCATCCAATTCAGAAGTCGTCGGGTATGGATCGTGTTTACCAGTCCAATTCCTGTCATTACAGAGGTGCCATTCATCAATGCCAATCCCTCCCGAAGTTCTACATGTATCGGCTGAAGGTTTTCCAGTTTGAAAACATCCTTGGTGCTTCTTTTTTTACCATTATAAGTAACTTCCCCTTCTCCAATTAAAGCCAAGGCCAAATGCGCCAATTGCACCAAATCACCACTGGCCCCCACGCCGCCA
>JBDSFP010000199.1:0-4292 GCA_039919415.1 Aquaticitalea sp.
CAACTTAATGGATATTATGACAGTCTCGATGGTTTGGCTGGAACAGTTTTGCGCCAAGCGATTCAGGATATAATTGCAGAAGAAGGCGTCGTAAGGGCACAGACTTATACAGATATAATTGACATTCTGAAAGAAGCCGATCAAAACCCAGCTAATAGCAACGAGGTGTGGTTGGTATATACGGAACAAGGCCGAGCAAAATTGGATTACCAATTGACCTCCAACAGTATTGGCAAATGGAATCGTGAACATACCTATCCACGTTCACGGGGTGGTTTTTATAGCATAGAACTCGATGAGATTGCTGATGGCAAGGAAATTTATTGGAATACCACTGCCGACTCCATACGTCACGGCAACTCTGATGCGCATGCGCTCCGTGCTGCGGATGGCCGTGAAAACAGTTCTCGAAACAATCAGCATTACGGACAATATAATGGACCCACGGGAACGCTTGGAAGTTTTAAAGGCGACGTCGCGCGAAGTGTGCTTTATATGGCGATCCGTTACAAGGGATTGGAAATTGTGAATGGATTTCCGGAAGGAACCGTTGGTGAACTGGGCGACTTGGCGACACTATTGGAATGGCATCGCAACGATCCGCCGGACGATTATGAAATGAACCGGAACAATGTAGTGTATACCTGGCAATTCAATCGAAATCCATTAATCGATTACCCGGATTTGGTGGAATATATTTGGGGAACTCATGTTGGTGATCCTTGGGAACAACCTTTGGGAATTGATGACCTTGGCGAATTGTCAATAAACATATATCCAAATCCGACGACCAATCGCATTTATCTTTCCGGCATTTCAAAACCGACGAAAGTTGATGTGTTTTCCGTAGATGGACGACAGTTGAAAAACTACCAATTTGATAGCAACACGTCTTTGGATTTGAATCTTTCCAGCGGATTGTATGTGTTGAAAATTACTTCGGAAGGGAAGTCGCTGACGAGGAAGATTGTGGTGGAATAAAAATATTTAATAAGATAAAAAAGGCCCAAATCATGGTTTGATTTAGGCCTTTTCTAAAATAGACAGTTATTTTTCTGATTGGATAAATAGATCACCATTTTTTATTCCAAAGTTAATCGTTCCAATTCCATCTTTGACTTCATAGGCAGCCTTGGTCTGTTTTCCATTATCATTCTTCAATTCTATCTGAATGCTTGTTATTTCACGTTTTTTATTGCGTTTTATTTTTGAAAATTTAATGTCAATATGATTTTCTTCCAATGTATTTTTATAGCTGTCCAATTGGCTGTCACTAGTAATTTTAGTTAAAAATAAAGATATTGATTTAACTCCATCGTCATCAATTAATCTTACATTACTATCTGCGACCGACCTTGGACTGGATTTTTCTCCATTAATATCAATAGCCTTGTCAATCCCAGAAATTGAAGTGTTGTTTTTAGTGGTGACAATGATGACACCATTTTTGCCTTTTTCTCCGTAAGACTCGATTTCTTTTTCGCCTTTAAGAACATTTACACTTTCGATATTATTAGGATTAATTTTAGACAATTCATCGCTGAACATTGTCTTTCCATCAACGATGAATAAGGGTTGTTTTTCTCCTTTGTTAAATAATGTGTATGAACTGTTCCCATTTTCAGAAGTGTTTATTTGTCCCACATGCCCATTCTCATCCGTCCAAACAATGGTCTTTACATCTTTTTTAATCCAAACGGTGTCTTTTTTATTTTTTTTGAGAAAAACAACTTCATCCTCGTCACTATTTTTTGTTGCATTCGATTTAATCACATAAACCTTTTTCTCTTTTTTGACGTTATGTTCATCGCCATCCTTTCCCACAACTTTCACGTCATCGTCAGTTTCCTCATCATCTGTGGAATATACAAACACATTCCCTCCATCCTCTTCTTTTTTAAGTTTGGTTTCGCCATCTTCTTTGATGATTTCAAAACTTTGGCTTAGTTTATTGTCCACTTGACCTACCATTAGATTGTTTTCATTGACATTCAATGCAATCTCAATATCACCGATAGGATTTTCGGAATTCACAAAATGATTGCCTTTGGAAATCTTTGATTCATAATTGATGGTAATTCCTATGATTTCTTTTCGATCATTTCTTTTCAAATCATCAAATGTGATTGTGACATTATTTTCGGCAAGTTTTTCCTTTATGGATTCCAGTTGTGTGTCCTTGGTATCTTTTGTTATGACATATTTAAGAACATTCTGTGCCGTTTTTGTCCTTTGCTGTTGAGGTTCTTTCGTTTGGGCAACAAGCTCTGTATTGAAATTGAATACAAACAGCACGAGCAACGGAAATACCAACGCATATTTAAAGGCATTGATTTTTTTGGATTTTGATTTGTGTAACATAACGATTCGTTTTTTGATTAATGAATTATAAAAGTTGTTGGTAATGGTCAAGGTTTGATTGGAAATACTTGTTTTCAAAAGTAGGGTTTGATAGCTTTTTTGACATGAAAGATCGGTCTGTGTTGCCTGGTCTTCAATGAATTCCAAATTTTGCTGCAATGCTTTTTTATATAGCCAAACAAATGGATTGAACCAAAGGAAGGCACAAGCCAACTGTGCAAAAATGACATCAACGGAATGACCTTGTAGGGCATGCACTCTTTCGTGTTTTAAGATAAGATTCAATTCATGATCGTGGAATTGATTTGGATTGTAAACTATCCATCTGAAAAAAGAAAAAGGAGCTGTGTTACTTGTCGTTTCTATATATGTAAACGATTTTGACTTGTGAGATGGATGCTTTTTTATCAGAAGAAATAAGGACAAAAATTCCATCGCAAATTTTCCAAGGTAGAAAACAATTCCAGTAAGATATAGCCATGAAACTAACTGAAAGTAGTCAAATGAGGTTTCGATTGGTGCTGATTGATTTGCGATTTCTGAACTTGGAACGAAAGATGTAACAGGAACAGAAACAGATTCAACATATATAGGAATGACAATAAAAGAAACAAAAACAGAAACCAACAAGCCAAACAATAAAAACCATCGATTGCCAGCAAAAAAAGTCTCACGTTGCAAAAACACTTTGTAACACAGATAAAACAGGGCGATGACGGCAGATGATTTTAACAAATGTTCCATATCATTTCTTCTTTTCGATTAAGGCAATAATATCTTTTAGGTCATCCACACTTATTTTTTCCTCTTTGGCAAAAAAGGACACGACATTTTTGTAAGAATTATTGAAATAATGCTCAATCGCAGTATTCATAAACCGTTTTTTGTAAGCTTCCTTGCTCACGATGGGGAAGTACTGATGGGTCTTTCCAAAAGCGTGGTAACTTACATAGCCTTTTTCTTCCAAGTTCCTGACAATCGTGGAGAGCGTGTTGTAATGTGGTTTTTCATCATCCACTTCTGCAAGCACATCTTTGACGAATGCTTTTTCAAGCTTCCAAAGAATGTGCATGATTTCTTCCTCTTTATTGGTCAATTTTTGCATATTAAAGTTTAATAAGTCATTTCCTCGAAGGAGGAAATCCATTACATTATTTATAAAGTCAAACTTATAACTATTTTTGTAGTTATACAACTATTAGTCTAGTTATTTAACTATAATTTAAGTTTTAATAGAATTATATTTTTTCGGATAAATCGAGATTCGAATTTGTTAACGCATACATCGTAATTGTTCTATCTTCGCATAAAATAAAATTTGATGAGTTTACTTTGGGTCATTTTGGGATTGATTCTACTCGTGGTTGGCGGCGAATTTCTGGTACGTGCATCAGTGGCGCTATCATTTAAATTCAATATTTCCAAACTGGTCATTGGGATGACCGTGGTTTCCTTTGCAACTTCTGCGCCCGAACTTTTGGTAAGTTTGCAAGCCGCCTTGAGTGGTTCTTCCGATATAGCTCTGGGAAATGTCATAGGCTCTAATATCGCAAATATCGGTTTGGTTTTGGGAATTACTGCGCTCATTACGCCGCTGACAGTCGACAGGAATTTCTACCGGATGAATTGGCCGATGATGATGTTGGCTTCTGTGGTGCTCTACTTCATGCTGCAAAGAGGCCATATTTTGGATCGTTGGGAAGGTGTGGTATTATTTATTTCATTAATTGTATTCCTTTATTTTTTGATAAAACGCTCAAAACAAGAACCTGAAACCCATGTGGAAGATCTGGACCAGGATTTGCAAATCACTTCGGGATTAAAAATAACAATTTGGTTACTGATTGGTGCGGCAGCTCTCTATTTTGGTAGCGAATGGTTGGTACGTGGTGCCAAAGAAATGGCGCTTTCATTAGGGATTAGCGAACGGG
>JBDSFP010000242.1:0-3481 GCA_039919415.1 Aquaticitalea sp.
CCTTGGTCGCAAAACAAAAAGCACGTATTGCACAACTTGAACAGAATGTCATTTCCAACCAACCGAGTGCTGATAGTCAGTTAACTGTAGAGGAAAAAAAAAGCCCAATAATTAACGGTCTGACGCTTATTGTGGCAGCAGGAGAAAATGATGCCATCGGGAAGGAAAATCAACTCCTTTGGCATTTGAGCGACGATCTTAAACGTTTTAAATCGCTGACTTCCGGGCATTGCATGATCATGGGTCGAAAAACCTTCGAAAGTTTTGTAAAACCATTGCCAAACAGAAAACATGTCGTCATTACTCGGCAAAAAAATTATTCAGTTCCCGAAAATGTTATAGTCGTACATGATATGAAAGCGGCCCTGGATTTGGCTAAAGGTGACCAACAACCTTTTGTGATTGGAGGTGGCGAAATCTACAAACAAGCCATGCCGTTTGCCAACAAAATTGAATTGACACGTGTACATGAAAGTTTTGACGCAGATACGTTTTTCCCTAAAATTGACACGCCTATTTGGAAAGAAACCAATAGTGTTTTTCATCCAAAGGATGCTGAACATGCCTATTCTTTTTCGTTTTTGACTTTTGAAAGAACATAATTTCAAACCCTTCAGATTTCCTCAATTAAAAACAATTTGAAAAGTGAAGCTTAAAAGAAGACGAAAATTAGTTACATACCTCAATATTTTGGATCAGCCAATTCGGTTCAATCCATTTTTATTCAGTCGAAAATTTATTTTATGGGCATTTTTGGGGCTTTTCGGAGGAGCTATCGCTGGATTGTATTGGCTTTTTCTTGATTTTTTTACGCATTTTTTAGCTGGTTTTGAAGGATGGTATGTCATCCCAACAATGGCTATCTGTGGCTTATTGGCAGGACTGATTATTCATTTTATTGGCGATCCAGGAGAAATACATCTGATTGTGAACAACATTCGGTTCAATAAAGGCAAGTTGGACCCAAAGAACAATCCTTCCATGATTTTGTCTTCTTTGCTCTGTATCGCATCTGGAGGTAGCCTAGGCCCTGAGGCTCCATTGGTACAGGTCATCGGTTCTTCAGGTACTTGGTTTGGTAAATTATTTCGCTTGAAAGGTGAAGACCTAAGATCGATGAGTATTGCTGGGATGGCTTCGGGATTTACCGCAATGTTTGGTGCCCCTTTAGGTGGTAGCCTTTTTGCATTGGAGATTTTGCACCATGAACATGCCGTGGAATATTACAAAGCTATCATTCCCGCATTTGTGGCCAGTTGTTTTAGTTACATTGTTTTCGCATTAATCATTAATATGAATTTTGGAGCGGTCTGGAATTTACCAGCGTATGAATTATTGAGCAGATACGATTTTCTATACGCTGTACTTTTTGCCATTGTTGCAACCGCTTTTGGTTGGTTTTTTATTTTTTGTACAAAAATGTTCAAACGATTATTTGAAAAACTAATCGTTCCAATTTATATCAAAACATTGATTGGTGGCATTTCTCTCGGCATCATTGCCTATTATTTGCCAATTACAAGATATTTTAGCCATTATCAATTGAATACGCTATTGATTAGTGATTTTTCTTTAAAAATATTGATAGCTATTCTCTTCTTTAAGATTATTGCGATATCCATTACTGTGACTTCAGGATGGCGTGGCGGATTTATCATTCCTTTATTTTTTGTTGGGGCGACTTTAGGATTGATTATCCATCAGTTTGTTCCTTCGATTAGTTTGGCATTGGCCATTGTGAGTTGCATGGCTGCCATCAATTCATGTGTGACCAGAACACCGATGAGCACCACGATTTTATTGGCAACCTTAACAGGATTTACTTATTTTATACCAATACTTTTTGCAAGTTTGACAGGCTATTTCTTGGCACCAAGAATTCCATTTATTGCTTCTCAAATGGAGCGGAAAGAGAAATAATGATATATCTAAACACAGCCTTTATGAAATTCCTTCCTCTTTTTTTATTCACCATTTCTGTTATGTCAAGTTTTGCTCAAAAAGAGGAAACCATTACTTTAAAAAATTCCAAAATCCATCTGACAACATTTGGCAAAGGTAAGCCACTGCTCATCATCAATGGTGGCCCAGGAATGAATAGTGAAGGCTTTGCATCTCTTGCAAAAGAATTGGGCAAGAATAATTTGGCCATTATTTATGACCAAAGAGGCACAGGAGCATCTACCATCGGTACCATTTCTAAAGATACCATGACCATGGATTTGATGGTGGATGACATAGAGACCATCCGAGAACATTTGAAAATTGATAGTTGGGTTATTTTAGGGCATTCCTTTGGTGGCATGTTGGCATCCTATTATACCTCAAAGCATCCCAACCGTGTGAAGGGTTTGATATTGTCATCTTCTGGAGGTCTTGATTTGTCGCTGCTTTCCGGATTGGATATTCAATCGAGGTTATCAAAAAAAGATAGGGATTCCTTGAACTATTGGAATCAAAAAATAGCAAGCGGAGAAACCACACACTTTGCAAGACTCCAACGTGGCAAGTATTTGGCTCCAGCTTATCTATATGATAGAAAATACGTTCCCATCATTGCAGAACGACTTACCCAAGGCAACATGGAAATAAACGGATTGTTATGGCAAGACATGCAAGCCACCAATTTTGATTGTAAGGAAGCTCTTAAATCATTCAAGAATCCAGTATTGATCATTCAAGGAGCTAAAGATATCATAGGGAAAAATATTGCAGAAACGGCTCATAAGGTGTTTGCCAATTCCGAAATTGTGTATATCGATAAATCGGCACATTATGGTTGGTTGGAACAGCCTGAAATGTATTTCGGAAAGATAAGGAGTTTTTTATCATGTTTGAATTGAACCAACGGATTGCAAATTTTGCCTAATTTTGCCCAATGGTAAAAGACCTTCAGCTTCGCGTTACACTTCAGGAAGAAAAAGAACCGAATATACTCATTGAAAAATCAGCCGAATATTTGGGTATTTCCAAAGGAGAAATCTCTGGTGTAAAAGTGCTACGAAAATCCATTGACGCACGAAAAAAACTGATTGTTTTCAACTATAAGGTCACAGTTTATCTCAACGAGCCAGTCCCAGAAAGTTCTGAATACACATTTGATTACAAAGATGTTTCAAAATCAAAACCCATCCACATTGTCGGTTTTGGTCCAGCGGGAATGTATGCTGCTTTACGTTGCATTGAACTTGGATTTAAACCAATTGTGTTGGAAAGAGGCAAAAACGTTAAGGACAGACGTCGCGATCTTAAAGCCATCAACCAAGACCATTTTGTAAATGAAGATTCCAATTATTGTTTTGGTGAAGGAGGAGCTGGAACATATTCTGACGGAAAATTGTACACGCGAAGCTTAAAGCGTGGTGATGTACGGCGCATTTTTGAAAATTTGGTGTTTCATGGGGCTACTGATCAGATTTTGGTGGATGCACATCCTCATATTGGTACGAACAAATTGCCTATTGTTGTTCAGAACATAAGG